>JAJZCA010000002.1:39211-41522 GCA_021798735.1 Acidobacteriota bacterium
TGATCCGGCTTTGGCAGCGCTCTACTTCCAGTTTGGCCGATATATGTTGACCGCAAGCTCCCGGCCGGGGTGTCTGCCGGCAAATCTGCAGGGGATATGGAACGACTCCAACATGCCGCCATGGGGCAGCAAGTACACGACAAATATCAACCTGCAGATGAATTACTGGCCGGCGGAGCCAGCCAATCTTTCCGATTGCGCGGAACCGCTATTTCAGATGATTGCCGACATGGTGCAACAAGGAAGCCGTGTCGCACAAATAAATTATGGCGCCAAAGGCTGGGTTTTACATCAGAATACTGACCTCTGGCTGGCCTGCGCCCCGATGGATGGCCCCACATGGGGGACGTTTGCTACAGGCGGAGCATGGCTGTGCACGCACCTGTGGGAAAACTATCTCTTCAATGGCAGTCTCGACGCGCTGAAGAAGTTTTATCCCCTAATGAAGGGTTCAGCGCAATTTTTTCTCGATACTCTGGTGGAGGATCCAGTACGCAAGTGGATGGTAACTTGCCCTTCGATGTCACCAGAACACTTCCCTGAGAGTCCTTCTGAAAATGTCCCGTTCTGGGATGAGGTCACGAACCTTCACTTGAAAGGAACTACGATTTGTGCTGGCCCGACGATCGATATGTCGATTCTGAGAAATCTTTTTGAAGGCTGCATTCAAGCGAGCAAGATTTTGAATGTCGACGCGGGTTTCCGGCAGCAGCTTCAGGAAACCCAGCAGCGGCTTGCGCCTTTGCAGATCGGTGAGTGGGGCCAGCTTCAGGAATGGCTAGAGGACTGGGATGACCCCGAGGACCATCACCGGCATCTCTCTCCCCTCTGGGGCCTCTATCCCGGCCACGAGATAACTCCTAGGGAAACACCTAAATTGGCAGCAGCAGCGGCCAAGTTATTGCAATCGAGAGGCGACGGCGGTCCCGGCTGGTCGATGGCCTGGAAAATCTGCCTTCGTGCCCGCCTTCTCGATGGAGAGTATGCCTACCGGGAACTTAAGAAATTACTAACTGCAGTCGATAAGAACGATACGAGCTACACGGATGGAGGCACATATCCGAACTTGATGAATGCCCTGCCTTTTCAGATTGATGGAAACCTAGGAGCGACTGCCGGCATCGCAGAGATGTTGCTCCAGTCCCATGCCGGAGAAATCCACTTAATTCCAGCTCTTCCAAAGGTTTGGGCTGACGGATCTGTCAAGGGGTTAAAAGCGCGTGGAGGGTTTGTAGTGAATATGGAATGGAAAAGCAACAGAATCATCGCCGCTTCGATTCATTCCCGACATGGCAGCACATGCAGAGTACGCAGCCTGGCAGAAATCTCCCAGGTCTCCGCGTCCAATGGTGAGGTTTCACTCATTCACCTGGAACCAGATCTCATCGAGTTCAAAACCATCGCAGGAGAAACTTACTCCTTACACCCGAGGGCCACTTTTTCCAACTAGTCGTCAAGCAATTGAAAAGTTGGCTCTGAAACCACGACCAACACACGACACTTTTCCAGGGATGTGCCGAAATTCAGATATTGATATCAGAGTTGATAGATAAGCTTTACAGATACGGATCTGAGGTAAGCCTAGAGGCCGATTGCCTCAATCCATATTGAGGACGATATACATTTGTCGCGTGGTTTCGGTCGGCACATGTATTGGCAAAGTAACTCCGAGCCTCCAGTCTGTCTCATGGATACGGGGAAGCATAACTTATGGCTAAGCGAATCGCTCGATCGACACCTGTTCTGCTGGTGCTATTTATTTCCATTTGCGTGAGTATTCCAGCACAGGCATCGCCGGAGCTCACTAAAACGTTGGACGAAATCTTTAATAAACATGAGTTCGACGTCAAGAAATTTGGGCCTGCGCGGTGGCTCGACGGAGGAGTCGCCTATACCACGGTGGAACCATCAGCCGCGTATCCAAATACTGAGGCCAAGGACATCGTACGTTACGAGACTGCAACCGGGGTACGAACGGTGCTGGTTTCTGCTTCACGCCTAGTACCACTGCCGGATGCGAAACCTATTCGCATCGATGACTATGCATGGTCTAAAGACAACAAGCGCCTGCTTATCTATACGAATTCAAAAAAAGTGTGGCGACAAAACACCCGTGGCGATTATTGGGTACTGGATTTGGCCAGCGGGAAGTTGCAGAAGCTCGGTGGTGACGTTCCGGCATCCTCGCTAATGTTTGCACAGTTCTCGCCAGATGGGCATAGCGTGGCCTACGTGCATGGCAACAACATCTATGTAGAAGATCTTGGTTCGGGCGCGATCAAACCGCTAATCGCGGACGGCTCGGCGACGT
>JAJZCA010000141.1 GCA_021798735.1 Acidobacteriota bacterium
GGTTTCGACGGGATCGTTTGCGGTAGAGAGGCATGCCGGGGGGTGGGCACCCGTAATCGCTTACAAAAACACAATTGCTAACAATCAACTAGCACTTGCTGCTTAATTAAATAAGTAGCCGTCCTCTCCAAATTTGCCTGTGAGGTGGGGAAGGACGTCGCAAAGCAGGCTGGTCTGACCCGCAATGCCTGGGTTGGTCGGACGAGATCTACAGGCTGGTGGGATGCGTATCTTGTCCGTTCTGAGCGCATCGCACGAGAACAATCGGAACGCGACTACGCATGGAGTCTCTTTACTGACTTGGATTTCGGACGCGGGTTCGACTCCCGCCGCCTCCACCACATTCAAGTCGTTTATTATGATGTAAATAGCTTTTAACAGTTCTTTTTTGCGCTAATTTTGTGCTAGACTTTTACGGCAAATGAGCACTCCCCTGATCGCCATCTTTGTACGCCACTCTCCGGAATGCAAACACGCCGATGATGAGCTCTATCGTCGGTGCAACTGCCGAAAGCACCTCCGCTGGACCCACAACGGGGTCCAGTACCGGAAAACCGCAGGGACTCGTTCTTGGATCGAAGCCGAACATGCCAAGCGCGATCTTGAGGACCAGTTGGCCGGGCGTACCTCCTCTCTCTCTCCCGAGGACAATACCCAAACCATTGCCGCGGCAGTCTCGCTGTTTATCGCCGACAAGAAGGTCCAAGGATTGAGCTCCGACCTCATCAAGAAGTACACGCTTTGGCTGGGGCGGCTGCAGACGTATTGTGAGGGACGCGGAGTATTCGTCGTAAAGGGCATTACAAGAGAACTCGTGACTGGATTCTGCGAGGACTGGCCCAAGCTCTACCCAAGCACGTACACCCGCGCCAAACTGCGCGAGCGCTACAAAAGCTTTCTACGGTACTGCTACGAGGCACAATGGTTGGAACGCGTGCCAGCCTGGCCAAAGATCAAAATCGAGGAACCGCCGACAATGCCCCTCACAGCAGAGGAGTATAAGCGGCTTCTTGAGGTCGTTGCGAGTATTGTGCGCCGCCGCGACACCGCCATTTGGGCAGCCCGCGTTCGTGGGCTGTTCCAGCTTATGCGCTGGTCTGGTCTGGCGATCATGGATGCCCTCACGCTCAAACGCGACGAACTTATCCATGATGAAGCCAAAGGCATTTACCGGGTCGTCACCCAGCGCACCAAGACTGGCACCCATGTCACCGTGCCGATCCCACCTGATGTAGCCCAGGAACTACTCTCGGTCCAGAACGACAATGACGTCTACTTCTTCTGGTCGGGCGAGGGATCGAAAAAGAGCGTAGTCGGGGATTGGGGTAAACGGTTTATCGTTCCAGCTTTTGAGGCAGCAAATTGAATGCGATGGTCACATGAGGAGTCACAGGCTGCGGGACACGTTCGCCGTGGACTTGCTTGAGAAAGGCATCCCCCTGGAGGAAGTATCCAAGCTGCTCGGCCACGAATCGATTAGAACTACCGAGCGCCACTATGCAAAGTGGGTCCAGGGCAGGCAGGACAGACTCGATACGCTTGTAACCGGGACATGGGCTGAGCCGACGGCTTAACAGCGTAACTGGGGAAAAGCACGAACTTGGCGGGTCGATCCCCTTCAATGCCGAGCTCATCAATAGCCTGCTGGACGGCCTCTCGTACCGGCACATCAACGTCGTGCGACGAGTACGCTGTCTCCGAGGACGGCATGAAGCTGTTCGGCGTGCTCGATCTCGAAACCACGTTTCGACGAGGCCCGTTTCTCGCTCCAGATTCGCAACGGCAACAACAAGTCCATGCGGCTTGCCCTCCCGCAGTAGTCCACGTTTTTGACACCGGCCTGGCGTCTCGACAGCCATTTCGCATCTCCACATCAATCATCCAAACTAGAGAAGCCGCTCTTATCTTCCCGGAATGAGCCGATCAATACTGAAAGGTCCGCGAGTATCCAAGTATGGATACTGATGGTGGTGGAACGCCGAATAAACTGCATCTTCACTGCCACCTCAGGAGATCCTTTTGCGGATATCCGCGGCAACCGCAGGCAAATACGCTTCCGCAGCAGCTACAGCCTCTTCTGCCTCAACTTCACCTATATTCGCGATGTCGTAGAATGCATCGTTGCGCTTGCGGCGCATACGGTCGAAGAGGTCAAAGGTGGGAGCGAGCGCCGGATCGAGGTGCTTCTGTGCAAACTCCAGAATCGCGACGTGGTGTCCGAGCTGCACCCGTGGACGTTGCCCATGGCTCAGCATCAGCGCCAGGGACGCCTTCAGCGCAGCCTGATAAGCCGTCTGATAAGCAGTTTCCTCGTCGATCTCAAGGTTCTTCCGGGCCGCGACAGCCTTCTTTTTCGCGTCAGCCATGAATTGCTTTACCTGCTTGGGATCGATCTTCTGCTTTTTGGTTGTTGCCATCCTGAATCAATCCAATCCGCTTTCCGTTCCAAATGTCCATGACAAAAGGATCGTGCCGAGCAATCCTCCGCTTCAATTCTTCGGGAGTAAAAACAGTGTAGCTGACCTCGCGGTGCAAGGCTTTTTCGGTCTTGCGAATCTCCCGCGATAGCCGCGCTTGGTCGGGCCGGCCTACGATCAGCAGGTCAATATCGCTGTTGGCGTCGGCTTCCCCTTTGGCGAAGGAGCCGAATATCCATGCCGATTCGATCCCGTTGACCAGCTGCAGCGCCTTTTTCAAGGTTGGCTCAATGCCCACGGAGCCCTGTAGCAGGGCGAAGACCGGCTTCAGGTAGGGGTAAGCGTGATTGACGCTGTAGTAAAGCTGCCGCCCTTCCCTCTCCGCGCTCAGGAACCCCTCGTGCGCCAGTCGCGTCAGTTCGCGCGAGAGATTGGTGGAATCGGCATCCAGTGCGGCGGCCAGTTGGCGCACGTAAACGCGAGCCTCCCGGTTCACGTAGAAGAAGGTCAAGACCTTGCGCCGCAGATCGGACCGAAGTGAAAGCATTGCAGTATTAGTTTACTGCATATGAAGTTCAAAGCTACTGCAACAATCTCCGACTTGTTGCTTGCGTACTGTGCGGACGGAGCCTCTTCACTAATCGCGGTACTCGGCTTCTTTCCACGTCTTGCGAACCGGAGCTAGGGACTTGAGCAGCACAGCGCCATTTCGCGTGTGGCAACTTGTCCTTTGAATTGGCCCACCGCAATCCCGGATAGGTGTCGACTCAGTGCGGTATTGCCGTATGGAGAATGAAAATTTATCGAATTCAGAATCTGATGTCCGTTGAGTGGTCGGCCTGCGCGGAATTCGGCCATCGAGCGATGTGCGGCGGCATGATGCGTGGATCTGAAACGAAGCAACTTGGACAAATTGTCCAAGTTGGAGGAACATTTCGGGAAATTGGAAATGACTTGTGGGCAACGATCCTGGCGGTCCTTCTTGGGTTCCAACAGACCGAACTCCCTACAGCGGCGACCCGGGTGCCGCCAGGTATATGGCAACGTGAGACGTCAAGCCGGCCGAGTACTTCGTCGAAGTGACCAAACGAGAGAAGCGCGCCTGCAAGAAGTGTGAAGAACAAGGAGTAGCCATGGTGCCGCTGACGGTGCGGATCATCGCCAAGAGCCTGGTCTCGGACCGAATCATCATCGACACCATCGTCGGCAAATATGCCGACCACAATCCGCTCTTTCGTCAGAGCGTCATCTTGCCGCACGACGCGGGCATCTGTGCCCCCCTGGGCCGTGATGAACCCGACCTCCAATAGCGCGATCGTGATAAGAGCCAGGACCGTGCATAAGCCATAACGGCTGGGCTAATCAAGGTATGCCTGGCGCTTGACGAATTTCCATTCCCCACGTTGCTGGGTGAATTCGTCCCGGTAAAAACCAGTGTGGATTATAGTGGCCGGTTGCGACCCCTGCTGCCAGGTGACCATGATCATGGTGATCGCCTGCACGCGATCTCTCGCCAATCGAGTAAGAATTGTGTTCGTCTGAAAATGCCGCGATTGGATGCCCTTGCTGATTTGGTCGTTTATCTGGATCGCGATGACACTGCGCAGTTCTTCACTTCAGTGCAACGAAACCGTAGGGTCGCTGCCTTCGCATCGTAGGCTTCCCAGAGCGCATCTTCCGATGGTGTATGTGCGACCCTTTTGCCGCGCAGTACTGTATTTCGTGCCGATTCGTTCGCTGGCCGGCCCCAGGGTTAGCGTTCTCAAAGCCTGTTTTCGGCTAGCGGCGCGCTACAAACAGAACCATGGAGCGCTAAACGTGGCGACGGATTGATTCCGCAGGTAGCTATTTCACCGCCGCGTCTCAAGTATGATCAGCTGCTCCGCTCCAACGTTGACATCGCATTGATTGTCCTTAACAGTCACCGCCTGCTGCGTGTTCCACAGAGGAAACAGAGAGCGCACTCCTGCCAGCGCCGTATCCGAAAAGTCCAAATCAAATTCTCGAGCCGCGTTCGACTTATTCATTAGAACCAGCACAATTTCGCCCTGAACGGTCGCCGGAATGGGTCGACCTGACGGAGGAGCTTGAACGCGGGCAAAAACAAACCCTGTCTGATCGATCAGCAGGTTCTGCTGTGCTCCGGATTGCAAAACAGGGTGATGCGCGCGGAGCTGGAGCAATCCCTGCACCCACGTGTGCATCGCTTCCTGGGCGGGGGTGCGCCCCGCAGTCGTGAAAGCATCCTTTGCGTCGCCAGGAAATCCACCCGGAAAGTCATGTCGATTGTCAGGATCATTTCCACCCGGCATCGCTATCTCATCGCCGTAATAGATTTGTGGCATCCCACGCATAGTGGCCAGCAGGCCAAAGGCCAGTTTCATCCGGGCTGGCGTGGCGCCCGGTTCCGAGATGAAGCGCATGGTGTCGTGATTGCCGAGGAACGTCACTAGCCGCTCAGGATGGGGATAGAGCCAATCCTGCCGTTGTACATTTTCCAACCCGGTCATGGGCTCGTCACCGGCTGGCGAGTTCCCCGTGAGGGTTGCGCGCAAAGCAAAGTAGGTGGGAAAGCCAAACGGAGTGTAAAGGCCGGTATCGATGTCTTCATGCGTGGCTCCGCCGGCAAAATACGAAACGATGGTCGGGTCCGGATTGAATACTTCTCCCACCGTCGTCAGGTTTGGATAGAGTTCGCGAAGTTCCGCATGAAAGTCTCGCCAGAACGCGCGGTCGACATACGGAAAAGTATCCAGCCGCAAGCCATCCAGAGTTCCGGATTCAATCCACCAGATTGCGTTCTGAATCAAATACTGTTCGACCAGAGGATTCGATTGGTTCAGATCGGGCAAGACATTGGCGAACCATCCATCCACCGCCTTGCGATAGGCTGCCGGCGGCGCATGCGGATCGGTGATGGGAGCAAAGTTTCCATTAGCTTTCAGGTGTTTGGTCAGCGTGCCATGAAACCAATCCGGTGCAGGCGGATCGAGCACCCATGGATTTTTCGGACCAACATGATTCGGCACCGTATCTAACACCAGCTTCATGCCGCGACGATGCACGTCCCTAGCGAGTTCTTCATAG
Organism: Acidobacteriota bacterium; assembly: GCA_021798735.1. Classification (GTDB taxonomy): domain Bacteria; phylum Acidobacteriota; class Terriglobia; order Terriglobales; family Acidobacteriaceae; genus JAKAAZ01. The sequence goes on from JAJZCA010000141.1 coordinate 5,505, forward strand.
TGCTGCAACGTGCCAAAATGCGGGTTGATCGCGTACATATTGACGGCGCCGTAGCCGTGGTAATCCGCAGGCGAGTTGGGATCCTGAGCATACAAGGGCGTGATCCAAATAGTCGTTGCCCCGAGCTGTTGAATGTAATCGAGGTGTTTTTCGATTCCGCGCAGATCCCCGCCGTGGTAGGCTCGCGGCTTGCTGCGATCGAATGTGCCCGGCATGCTTTGGAGATGATCGTTCGACAGGTCGCCGTCGGAAAACCGGTCCGTCATGATGAGATACATCACGTCGGAAGAGTTAAAGCCGCGAAAGCCGTCCGTACCCGCATGACGCGGGTCAAGCTCATATGGCACGCGGACTGATCCCGCTGCAGTCCGCACCAGCAGATTGAAGCGCTGGGGCGGAGCCGACGAAATGTCGAGCCAGACAAACAGCCAGTCGCCATTCGCGGATACGCGGGTTCGCTGCACCACAATTCCCTGCACGCTTGTCCGAACGCGTGCAGCGGAAAGATTCTTGCCATGCAATAGCAGCATTGGATTGGGCATACCGCTCCACCAGTTGGGCGGATCAGTCTGCTCGATCACCGGCTTGGTGGTCACCGCCGAATATTGTCGAGGCTTTTCTTGAGCATGGGTCGATCGCGGGTAAGCGATCAGCAGCAGCAACATCCAACAAAAAAGTAAGCGAGGAAAGCGTACCGTGGGTTCTGGCGGCATTCGACGCGCAGCAGCATGCCGGCGCTTCCCCACCTCGAAACCCTGTCGAAATTCGTTCAATGGCAGCGGTGCGCGCTGCTGACCCATCATGGTATCGACACTCCTAGCTACGCCCGGGGGTTTAAAAAATTCACGCATCGGCTCGCTCCCTGAAAGTTGTGCAAGACAGGGTTCATCATTCGACATATCTAGAGAGAAGGCCCCGCACTAGTACCAGTACGGGGCTGTGGGATTGCAGAAGTTTTCAGAACACGAAACGCGCCGCAAGTTGAATCTGGCGATTGGTGTTAAGTTGGACGCTTGTGATTTTTCCGAATGTACTCTGATTGTAGGTACTCCCTGGGTTCGTAAACTGCGGAGTATTAAATACGTTAAATGCGTCTCCGTGCAGCTCCAAAGAATAGCGGTCTGTCACATGGATATTTTTTTGCATGGAAAAGTTGACAATGCGCTGTCCCGGACCAAAAAGCTGGTTACGACGCGCGGTTCCGAAGCGTGTATAGACTTGGTTGCCATTCACTGTCTCCGTGGGAATATTCGCAACTGAAAACGAGGACGGATCGAACCAATAACCGCGGATGCCTTTCGGATATTTCACCGGCTGCACCTGGTCCGGCTCGTTGCCGGTAGCCGTGAGCCCCGTTGAAAGGTCAAATGGTTGACCGCTCGCCAGCAGCGTGATCAGGTTCGTTTGCCAACCGCCGATCAACCAATCCACGGGCCGAGAGACCTGGCCGCCGAAGCGCTGGCCGCGACCGAATGGAAAGTAATAGACAGTGGAGAAAGTGAATACATTCCGCTCGTCCTGGGCTGAATTACCATAGCTGGCTTTCGGATTGTAGAACAAGCAAAGCGTCCCGCAGTTGTCATCCATGGTGTGAGACCATGTGTATGCTGCGGTCGTGATCAGGTTCGTGGCGCGATGCTGGTATTGAACCTGTAATCCGCTATAGTTCGCAGATGCGTTGTAGGTCGCATACGTAATGGTTCCAAGATTCGGGAAATATCTTTCTCCCGTCGGCAGCGGTGCACCGGCGCCGAACTGATACAGCGTGTAGTTATAGTAACTAGGCATGCGATCGACCTTGTTCGCAACATAGGCAATATCGAACACATCGTGGGCAGCCAGTTGCTGTTCCAGCTGCAAATTCCATTCCTGCACATCGCTTTGCTTGTTGTTCCGATTCACAGCAATGGTGCTGAGACCAGCGGGCGGTGCTGCCGGATTGAAGTTCGGAAATCCGGGCTGCGGCAGCGGAGTGGTTTGGTTTACGGAACTTACCTTGCAGCTTGCATAACTATCCGTCCCTACCTGTGGCGTCTGGCCTGTGAAGGCAATGCAGTAGCCGAGTCGTGCCTGATAGTCGACAGAGCCGCCGAATGGAGGTTGTTGTCCTAACTGATTGCTGATGCCTCCATAGGTCGGGTAATAGTACATGCCGTACCCGCCGCGCAGAACGGTTCTGCCATTGCCATGGACATCGTAGGCAAAACCGAGACGCGGACTCCAGTAATTGTAGTCCTGGTTCACAATGCTGCGGGAGACGCCGTTCTGCCCTGCCAGCAGCACGTCGCCAGTCGCCACATCGAACGACGCCTGACGATTATGTTCTTCATAGGGCCAGGTGATCATGTCCCAGCGCACGCCCAGATTGACGGTCAAGCGGCGATCGACGCGCCAGTCGTCCTGCGCGAACAAACCGTCTTCCTGACTGACGTTCGCGAAGAATCCATTTTGCGCGCCAATCGAATAGTTATCGACAAAGGACGACAATAGATCGGAGACCTCGTACCCGGTAAAGTCCTGCCCGTTGCCCGAGAGATTAAAGAACCCTTTGCCTGCAATGGGACGGAAATACTCCATCTGGCGGTGAATCAACGTCCCGCCGAACTTGAAGGAATGCTTGCCGTGCTCCCAGTTAAACGTGTCCGTCCCCTCAATGTTGTTTTGCGGAACTGCATACAACCCATAGTCGCCGGTGTATTCAATCTCATAGCCGTAGCCGCCGATTAACGCACCGCCGCTGGTTTCCAGGCTGCGATTCGCGTTCACGATGCCGAGGTTCTTGGAAACCGGGACACCGTAGAAGGGCGGCTGATAACCATAATCGTCGCGGTTGTAATTTGCGTGGAACTCGTTCACCGCATTTGGCGTGAAAACGTGGGTATAGCCCAGGTCATACCCGCGCGCATGGCTGTAGCTGGAACCTGTGCCAAAGCCCGCTGGCAGTTTCTGGAATTCCGAGTTCTTTACCTGGGCGGAATTGTCATAGCTGTAGCGGAAGAAAACCATATCCTTCGCGGTCGCATTCCAATCCAGGCGAATATCGAAGTCGTTGTAATTGGTGATCGCCGTCTCAAATGTTTCGTAGTTATCGAAGATCGTGTTGGACAGCGTCGGCAACGGATAGGCGTTGAGATAGTTCACCGCCGCCGGGTTCAAGCGATTAGGCGGGATGACGTTCGGTTGGCCATTATAGGAAAACTGCTGGCATGTGATTGGGTCGAAAATTTCTCCCGTGGCGGGTCCATTTGGCGCGCACGAGGTGGAAGGATTGAACGGAT
>JAJZCA010000142.1 GCA_021798735.1 Acidobacteriota bacterium
TGGTTTAAAGCAAAAACGGTTGCAAACATTGAGGATTTCACCGTTTTGGTCAGATGCGGAGCAGTGCAAAGTGCCACTGCAACAACCCCTTGCCGCTCCCCCTACACTTGTAACTGCCGTTGTTAGGTTTATTTTGTCTGCAGTGGCGGCGGTTGTATCTCAGCGAATCCTGCCGGTACGGCAAACTTAGCCGATGCCGACTTTATAGCGAGGCCATTTCGAAACCATCTCCCATGCATCGATCGTGGGTTCCGAATCGCACTCGAGTTCAAGCACCGTCATGGGAGAATCCGGCGCGTCGACAGGCAAACCTGTCAGCCGCAACGTGAGCGGTTCATTCTGCGTAAAGGCGACGCTCTGCCCGGATTTCAGTAAGCGCGCCGAGGTGACTTTCGCTTTCAAGCCACCGATGGCAACCACAACTCCGGGCTGGAAAAAGCTCAGCCACTGCGCCGCCGGCGTCACTCCGGGCCAATACTTTTGGTGCACATACAAAGTATTTCCACGGCGAGTAAATTGCGTGTTGGGCGCGGCAGGGAAAGAGCCTCGATCGGTCAAGTAGATCGCCTTGCCATTCGTATCGAGCCACGCGCCGACCTTTTCCAGAACGTCGACGGATTCCTGCGGCACCGATCCGTCCGGCTTGGGCCCGATGTTCAGCAAATAATTTCCACCGCCCGCCGCGCAGGTCGCCAGATTGCTCACAATCTCCTTCGGCGTTTTCCACGAGTCGTCGCCGCGGTTATAGCCCCAGCTATCGTTCAGCGTCATGCATGTTTCCCATGCGCGGCCTTCCTTCGATGCCTCAATGTGCTGCTCCGGCGTGGAGAAATCCCCATCCAGACCATTGCGGTTATTTACGATGATCTCCGGCTGCAGCTCGAACACCATCTGATTCATGCGCTCCGATTCCCATTCTTCCGGGGTCAACGGCGCGTCCACGTCGTACCAGAGAACATCGATTTTGCCGTAATTGGTCATCAACTCGCGAATCAGTCCGTGGGTATACGCGACAAATCGCTTCCGCGCCGCTTCATCCGTTTTGCACTTTGCTCCATCAGGATGGTGCCAATCCATCAGCGAATAGTAGAAGCCAACACGAAGTCCCTCCGCGCGGGCCGCTTCCACATATTCCCGCACCAGGTCGCGTCCCGGCCCCTGCTTGGGCGCACAATAGTCCGTCAGCTTTGTATCGAACATGCAGAAGCCCTCATGATGCTTGGTCGTCATCACCATGTACTTCTGCCCGGCGCGCTTTGCCAGTCTCGCCCAATCTCGCGCGGCGTTAGGTTTTGGATTGAAATGTTTCGCCATCAATTCATATTGCGGAATCGGAATTCCTTCCGCCTCCATGGCCCATTCGTGCTGACCCAATACGCTGTACAGTCCCCAATGGATGAACATTCCGAATTTCGCCGCATGCCACCACGCCATTCTCTGCGCACGCGTAGCGGCTTGTGTGGCGTCCGCGGCCGAAACTGCGCCGCTACCGGTGGCAGACTGGGGCGCAGTGAGATTGAGCGCTTCCGCGTGACTGGAGTATGCCAGGGCCCCGGCAGCGCCCACCTGCTTCAAAAAGGAGCGTCTTGAAATTGCATCGATTGTCATCTTTTTTCTCCTTGAATCGTAACTGCAAATTCGTGCGGGTTGACTGCATCGAAGTAAAAAGCGAAGCCGCTTATGCCACCGAATCCGCGGCTTCCAGCGTTCTGCGAGAGAGTTTGGTTCCGAAAAACGAATAGAGCGCCACCCCAGCATATGCCAGCAAAGGAACCAGGTACGCGAGTGCGATGCTGTGCGACCACTCAGAGATCAGGCCCATCGCCGGAGTCAGCACCGCTCCGCCAACAATTCCCATCACGATCAAAGATCCGCCAATTTTGGTATTTCGGCCCAACCCGCGAATGCCGAGAGCAAATATGGTGGGAAACATGACGGACATGAAAAAGCTGGTGGCAAATATGGCCCATAGGCCGATCCAGCCCGGGAACCGAATGCCGATGGCAAGCAGCGCGATATTGATCAGGCCATAAAGGCCCATTAAAAGATGAGGTTGTACATACCGCATCAGAGCAGAGGAGGAAAACCTTCCAACGCCAAAGGCAACCAGGGTCCCTGTCAATAAATATCCGGCGACCTTTTCCGGCTCATGGGTCGAGCTTTCAATGTACTGAATAAAGTAGCTCCACGTACCGACTTGCGCGCCGACGCACAAAAATTGCGCGACGATCGCCAACAGAAAATGAGGATAGTGCAGCAGCTCTACAAATCTTCCATGATCTTCATTCGCGCTTTCATGTTCTCCCGCAATGGTCGGGAACTTCGTGCGCGCGATCAGGAAGGCCCAGACAAATGCAATGGCGCCGACGACAAGATAGGGCGTGACGACGCGCATGGTTTCCTGATGAAGATAGGCCTGGTAGGTATGGGCAGCCTGCATGGCTGCGATCTGCTGCGGGTTCAGCTCAATCCCGGAGAAAATAAATACGGTGCCGATAAGGACGCCGCAGATGGCGCCTAGCGGATTGAAGGCTTGGGCGAAGTTCAGGCGCCGAGCTGCGCTCTCCGGATCTCCCATCTGCGCGGTGAACGGGTTCGATGCCGTTTCCAGAAACGACAGCCCGGTGGCGATGACAAACAAGGCGGCCAGGAAAAATGAGTATCTTCCGACGAGCGCGGCCGGCCAGAACAGAAACGCTCCGGAACCGAAGAGAAGCAGGCCCGTGATGAAGCCCATCTTGTAGCCGAACTTCCGCATCAGCAGCGCGGCAGGCATGGCCACCAGAAAATATCCCAGATAGAACGCCGACTGCACCAGGCCGGCCTGAAAGCGCGAGATGGCAAACGACGTCATGAACTGCCGTATCAAGACGTCGTTCAGGTTATTGGGAACTCCCCAAAGAAAAAACAGTCCGGAGACCAGAAAGAATTGCAGGCCCATCCCATGCGGAATCAGCGGATGTTGCTGCGGGTTGTGCGTGGTCGTCTCAGTTTCTACAGGGGGCACCAGCATTACGGGCGAATTCCTCTCGACACCAATGTATCCGGTCTTGGCAGTACCGGCATTCTCAACATTCGTTCACTTCTCCGGCTACCTCGTCCTGGCGGGGCTAGGAAGAAGCCTTGTTCTTCCAGTCGTAATTCATATAGACCACGTGCGTCTGCAGATATTCCTCGAGTCCATGTTTGCCGTCCGCGCCGCCAATGCCAGATTTGCGCCAGCCGGCATGAAAGCCCTGCATGGCCTCAAAGTTTTCGCGATTGACGTAGGTCTCGCCAAACTTGATTTCGTTGCAGGCCCGCATGGCCACGTCCAGACTGCGAGTATAAATCGACGAAGTCAGCCCATATTGGCAGTCATTCGCGTCTTCAATGGCTTCATCCAGATCTTTGAAGGTAGTGATCGGCAATACCGGCCCGAAGACTTCCTGCTGCATCACCTGCGAATCCTGGCGGCAGTGGGTCAGTACCGTAGGCGAATAAAAATATCCTTTTCGGTCGTCATATTTTTTCCCACCGCACAGCAGCTCCGCACCTTCCGCAACCGCCGTCTGCACGGCTTTGTCGACAGACTCCATCTGGGCTCGGCTGACCATCGGGCCCATCTCCGTATCCTTCTCGAATGGATCACCGACCACTGTTTGTTCCATCGCCTTCTTCATCGCCGCGACAAATCGATCCGCGATCGGTTCCTGCACATACACACGCTCGGCACAATTGCAGACCTGGCCGGTATTGATGATGCGCGAAGCACGAATGGATTTCACCGCGAGGTCGAGGTCTGCGTCTTGCATCACGATTGCCGGCGCTTTGCCGCCCAGTTCGAGCGATACTTTAGTGACGTTATCCGCCGCGGCTCGCATCACCGCAACGCCGCCTTCCACGCTGCCGGTCAGGCTGACCATGCCCACCTTGGGGTGACGCGCCAGGCCATCTCCCACCACGCTTCCCTTGCCGGATACCAGATTGAACACGCCTTTCGGCAACCGGGACTTGGCAACGATCTTTGCAAACTCGAACGCATTGTTGGGCGTTTCACTGCTGGGTTTGATCACGATGGTATTGCCGGTGACCAATGCCGGTGCCATTTTGCGAACGATCAGGAAAAACGGAAAGTTCCATGGAAGAATGCCGGCGATCACACCAATCGGGTGCTTGAACAGCAGGATATTTTCTCCGCGACGATCGCTCTGGATGATCTCGCCCTCATAGCGACGCGCAAACTCCGCCATATAGTCCAGGTAATCGGCGGAGAAGTCCACTTCCACCTGTGCCAGCGACAAGATCTTTCCTTGCTCTTCGGTAATTACCCGTGCCAGATGCTCGCGGTCCGCCCGGATGGCTTGCGCAATTTCGCGCAGATATTGCGCCCGCTCAATGGCCGGCAAGTGGCTCCAGCTTTTCTGTGCTTTTTCCGCAGCCAGAACGGCCGCATTTACGTCCTCCAAAGTTCCGCTGGGAACTTCGGAAATGACTTCTTCTGTGGTGGGATTGATGACCGCGATGGTCTTTTGCGATGCCACCAGCTCGCCATCAATCAACATTTGATGCCGAGGTATGGTCGTGACTGTGCTGTTCATAGCGTGTTCCCTCACTTTCCCGGTTCATGCGTGCGTTTGCGTATGTTCCATCCGCGCGTATGCCTCATCCCAGACATCTGTTCTTTGCGGGAAATAAGGCACACATTGGATGGATGCAGCGATTGCGGCGCGGCCCGCGTCAATGTTTGAAAGGTGTCCGGTGGCGACGGCCTGTAGCATCACGTTACCGAAAGCGGAGGCTTCTGTCGGACCGCTGACCACAACACGATTGCAGGCATCGGCCGTCATCTGGCAGAGCAGGGCGTTCAGGCATCCTCCGCCGACAATTCGAATGGTGTCGAGTCGTCGCATTGTGACGGCTTCCAGCGATTCCAACACAGAGCGATACTTTAGCGCAAGACTTTCAAAGCAGCCGCGCGCGACCGCCCCGATGGTTTCTGGATTCTGCTGCTTGGTGCGGCGACAATATTCAGCAATAGCTTCATGCATATTTTCGGGGGCTCGAAAGTCGTTCGCGTCCACGTCCAGCACGCATGCAAATGCCGGCGCAGTCGCTGCCATCGCCGAAATTTCGCTCCAGGTGTAGTGGCGTCCTTCGCGGCCCCACTGCCGTTGACACTCTTGCAGGAGCCAGAGCCCGGTAAGATTCTTCATCAAAAGGATGGATCCATCCGCGCCGCCCTCGTTCGTAAATCCGAGCGAATAGGCTCGATCTGAAGTGATCGGCTCGCGCAGTTCGACCCCCATCAAACTCCAGGTGCCGCTGCTGATGAAGGCGCTGTTCTCATCCATGCCTGGGATTGCCGCCACAGCGCTGGCAGTATCGTGCGAGGCCACTGCCACCACCGGAAAACCGCGGTTGAAACCGGTGTCCCGCAGAACTCCGGCATGCACGGAACCCAATTGCATTCCCGGACGAACAACGTCCGGCAGCATGCGCGTCGGAATCTCAAGCGTGTCCAACACCTCTCTCGCCCAACCCTTGGCGGGCGAATACATCTGGGTGGTTGTCGCCTCGGTGCGTTCCACCACCTTTTCTCCGCAAAGAAAATAGTGAAACAGGTCGGGAATCATCAGCAACGTTCCTGCGGCTTTCAACTTTGGATCGGCGCCGCGCACCATGGAATACAACTGAAAGATTGTGTTGATCTGCATGGTTTGCACGCCCGTCCAGCGAAACAGTTCGCGTGGATCGATATGTTGAAAGACTAGCTCGGGAATGCCGTCCGTCCTGGCATCGCGATAGTGAAACGGATTGCCAAGCAGTTCGCCGCTTCGATCGAGCAGTGCAAAATCCACTCCCCAGGCGTCTACTCCGATGGCGGCTGGCGAATCTTGAAAGCGCTCGCGATAGAGCATCAGGCCACGTTGGATCTCAGACCATATTCCTGAAACATCCCAATGCAGGCTGCCGCCGATGGCAACGCCGCTGTTCGGGAAGCGATGCAATTCGTCGAGGGTGAACACGCGGCCATTCCATGTACCCACCATCAAGCGTCCACTGGAGGCGCCCAGGTCTGCAGCCACGAAATGTACCGACTGGGTCATTCGGTTCCCAGGAGAAACCCGGACACTTCCGCGGTCAACCGACTCACCAGTTCATCCACCTCATAGCTGGCGGGTTGCCGGATCGGCGCCGCGCTCTGTGCACCATCTTTTGCGGGGATCGCGGGCGTCTCGACGGCCTGCGGATCGCTGGCTAACCGCGGGTCGGGCAATCCCCACCTTTTCTTGATCGCCAACAGGTCGGCGATTTTTTCCGGAGGAATCTCATTCAACATTGGCCGCAGATGCGAAGCAATCATCACGGTTTTGCAGTAAGTATCGACCACCTCAACATACCACTCGGCGTGCGTCACCGTGTCTGCCCAGCAGACAATACCGTGATTCGCCAGCAGAATTGTATTGTGGTCCTTCACATAGGGCAGCACGGTTTTTGCGAAGGCATGCGTCCCTGGAGTTTCATACGGCGCCAGCGCGACCGGCCCGACAAAGACTTCCTGCTCTGGAACTAAGTTTCCCTGGGGTACGACTCCGGCAACCGCGTGGGCGGTGGCGTATGGAGGATGACAGTGAATCACCGCTTTCGCTGCGGGGACCGCTTTGTAAATCTCAAGATGAAGCAGAATCTCGCTGGTCTGCGGACGATCCCCGCAAATCTGGTAATTGTCCAGATCGACCAGCGACAAGTCTTCCCTGCAAAGGTCGCCCTTGCTGCATAACGTGGGCGTGCACAGAACATAATGGGGCGACAGGCGCACGGAGATGTTGCCTCCATTTCCGTCCACATACTGTCGCTTCCAAAGCTTTCTGCCGACGCGCAAGATCTCTTCTTTCAGCGCGTTCGCCTCGGGAGAGTTGAAAATCTCCAGCGGGTCTTCTGCCTGTGCCTGCTGTGATCGTTGGGTCGCCAGGCACTCCAGCACTGCACGACGAACAATGGACGAAATCTGGTTTTGATCGAACTTTTCCATGGGATATTCTGAAGAGCAGATGCCAGTATAGTTCCATATTAATCCATGAGCAACCATGTTAAATCACGATTGAACTTGCTCGAACTTGGCTTGTATGATTGGGGCGATGAGGCAAGCACAGCGACAAATCAAGGTACAAGAGCTATTCGCGAAGGAAGAGTTTGTCAGTTTTGAAGACCTTTGTGAGCGATTCAACGCTTCCAAATCCAGCATCCGCCGAGATTTGATTGAACTGGAACGAAAAGGTGTGCTGCGAAGGGTGCATGGTGGGGCCATTTCGCTTCAGACGCGAGACGAATCGCTGGATTTCAAGCGGCTCTCCATCAGCTGCCATGACGAGAAAGTCCGGATTGGGAAAGTCGCCGCTTCCTTGGTGAAAGACGGTCAAACCGTGATCCTGGGCGGGGGATCGACGGTGGCCGAGGTAGCCAACAATCTTAGCAACCGGTTAATACAGATCGTCACCAATTCCGTTCCTGTCGCGCAGGCTTTTTGGGATAGCAAGCAGGCCGAGGTCACGCTCACGGGCGGGTACCTCTATCCCAGACTGGGAGTTTAGATTGTTCCCATTTGCGAGCGGATGCTCGACAGCGTTTCAGCCGACATACTTATCATGGGGATTGGCGGCGTGACCGCCTCCGGAATCAGCGATTCGAACAGCCTGAATGTGGAATCGATTCGCGCCATGATTCGCGCGGCGCGGAAGGTCGTCATCGTGGCGGACCGATCGAAGTTTGGCCGTGACTCCATGATCCACGTCGCCCCGCTCAGCGATATCGACCAGATCGTTTCGGACAGGGAATTAGATCCAGAATTTCAACAGATGTTAAAGGACAATGACGTCGATTGCCTGCTCGCATGACGGCGCTGTTTGTTCGTTTCCAGCGAATCTCCACCAGGTGACGATCGGAGACGCTCTCTCAGAGTAAGCGTACTCGGTGTAAACCTATTTGATCACCGTGTCGCCGGTGATAATCGATAAAGCTTAAACTTTACCGCTCTGTTGGGAACACGTAATGCTCTGGTTTCGCATGGGAGAATCGGCCGCGCCATATTTTGAGGCAGATGTGCGCGGTATGCCAACGGTATGAAGCGGCTCGACCAGACTCCCACTTGAATTTTTTCCCACACAAATTTCACTTGCCGCCGCCGCAATAAATGCGGTTCCTCATTTCCCGTGTCGCTGTGGATAGACAGCAGGACGGTAGGGAATAATGGCCGACTCGCGCTGACCTTCGTACTTGTCAGATAGTGCGATGGCCCACGCGTCTCTCTTAGAGCGCAGCAGCACCTTTCCGATTGCGCGGCTTCTTCAGATCCGCCTCGAGAGGTGACTGGGCTACAAGTCTCGACTCCGCGTGCGGCCTCTGCCCAGTGAGCGTGCTTCGGCTTCAGTGCCGTTGGCTCTCGTGAGGAACAACGATCTGGTCAGCTGTTGTTGCTATGAGAGGATCGAGCGCGGTTGCTGTGTCCGCGCCTATTATCTGAGCAAAGATGAACCCTGGTACGTCCTGAAAGCGAATGCCTGTAAATGTATTGGTGAGCGATCTTGCCGATGTCACCGCGAGATTCGCGAACGACGTCGATCCGGTTAACCGATAAGCGGCGGTAATGTAGGCCCCGACTGCATATGTTAGCCCAAGTTCGTCACGAACTGATAGGTTCGTGCTATTTTGCCGTGTCTGAGGGAGGCAAGCTCTTTTGGCTCAACGGTGGGATTTGAAAATGCGATGTAGTGCAGACCTACCCTCTTGCAA
>JAJZCA010000143.1 GCA_021798735.1 Acidobacteriota bacterium
TACCGTCCCCGAGAAGCGAATGCATATGGCTCCGCGGATACCCTCGCCACAACACGACTATAGATCGTATACAGGCTCTTAAGCGATTACGCTCTCTTTCTTTGAGGGTCGGCCATCGCGCCAAGGTGTACGCGTCCTCCGATCCTCAGCCAGGGCACGTCAAATTGTGTGAATCCGTCTTGATGTGTTGGCGTGAGGACCTCGCAGCAGCCGCGCTCCGGAGTTTCATAGCGAACCACCGAGTAAGAGCCTTGGATGCGTACCTGTACCGGCATAGGTTCCGCAGAGTAATTCACCAGTTCCACCGTAGCAGTGGAGGTGCCGGGGAGCTTGTAGGGGATCGCGATGATGGTGGACGCATTCCAGAGAGAGATGGGCAACTTCTCTTTGCCGAGGAGCCGGCGAACATCCTCGGAAAACTTTCCGGGATCGGCACCGCCTTTAGTAAGTTCGATCACTTTGCCCTTGCCCATCGGATAGATCACCGAATCGCCGCTGACTCGGCGGGCCCCACTCGATTGCCCGGGGAAAGGGCCACGTAAACTCACCAGAATCGCCACTCCGCCACTATTCACAAACCGCGCCACCTGTCGGATTGCAGCCTCATCCGGCTGGGCGAATACGACAATGAGGTCTAGACCTTGGAGACCCTGCGCTGTCAGTTGGCTCGGGGGAAGCACGCGGAAGGGAATGTTGTGCCGAGCCATTAAGTTCGTGGTTTCATACGAGGCGTCATAGTTGTCAGTCACCACGCCCACGTTGGCTGGAAAAGCGACGGGCCGTTCGCCCTCCCTGAGATAAAACTCTACGTATTTCGCTACGCGTTCCCAGACGGCCCACCCTTGGTCGCTTCCGCTCACCAGAGCTTTTTCGAGGCTCGGATGCAAATTCAGGATCAAGTCGGAGTGAAGAGCGCCAGCTTCGGCCACGGCGAGTAAATAGTTCTCCGTGCTGGGGCCTAGCTGTTGCTGCAACGCATCGGAAAGCTCCCACTGGAAATCGATCAAGGGAGTTTGCGTGGGACGAAAGGCGCGATCATACCCCACCATGGCCAAGTTAGAGTCAATCCACGGCTGCTCCGTGGGGCTCGATACCCGCAGGACGCCGCGCTGGGTAATCACCGTGCTTCCCATCATTGCCGGCTGCTTGGCGTTGGGATCAGGAGACAGAACGGTGAGGTTGGGGTGTGCCAGCCGAAGGTCGCTGGCGGTTTTCTCGGCCTTTTCTTGCTCCGAATCACCCGCTTCCAGAATGATTCCTGAAATCCCCATAGCGCGGCAGTTGTTCGCCGCTGCCGATGCCTGCCCGAGCGTCACTGCAGCGTCAACGCGATAGCCCTGCTTCCGGGCGCTTTCCACCAAGGCCGGGGCAGCGCCCCAGGGAATTGCCAGACCATGCGCGAGCAGAGTTCTTGCAGGCAGCACTGGCTCAGTCCAGCGAATCCACACTCTGCCCCAGGCGGTCTGGGGAATTACCGGTGACTCCGGCCGTGTTACATCGTCCTGGCCCTTTGAGGCGACGGAGCCGAGCAACAATCCCGCCGTTCCCCAACTCGCGCTTTTAACGAACCGACGTCGATCCATGAGTTCACTCCAGGCTAGTCCAGATTTCGCGTCACGGCTTTTCGAGGGCTCATCCGCGCTGCGCTTGTCGTCAGAATTTCCGGGCCACTGGTCACGGTCTGCCGCAGCCCTTCCGGTGAAATCCAGATGGCAGCCACATTCGGTAGTCTTTTCACCAGCTCCTGTCCTCTCGCGGGCCCCATGAGCAGGAAAGCAGTGGAAAGAGCGTCGGAAGCCATTGCGGATTCAGCCACGACGCTCACGGCGGTGGCCGATTTCAATGGCTCGCCCGCGACGGTGTCGATAATGTGTCCAAATGCGGGCATCCCCAGCAGGCTGGGTGGCGTCTGCTGCGATGTTGAAACGCTATTTTCATTCAACAGGACGTGAGGACCAACCTGCGCGGAGGGGTCGCACAGGTGAACCAGCCAACCGGACTGGCCAGGAGGGGTACCCATTGCGTAAAACGTACTCCCTCCCGAATTGATCAGTGCACATTCGATGTCGAAGGAGCGCAACACGGCGGCAGCCCGATCTACGGCGTACCCTTTGCCAATCGCTCCCAGATCCACCGCCAGGCGCGAAGAGTGGAAACGAATCCCATTCGGAGGAATCAACTCAACCTGGCGATAACCCACACCGCATCGAAGTCTCTTTTCCTCGTCCGGACTGGGAGTCTGCTCACCGCGACCCACGGCTTTCCACCGCTCAGCCAGCGGCCCGGCCGTGACGTCGAATTCACCTTCGGAGAGCTCGGAATAGTGCAACGATTCCTGAATCACCTGATACAAATCCGGGGTAACCGTTTGCGCCTGGAGGTGCGCTGTGCGGTTCAATCGGCTCAGTTCGCTCGCGGGTTTGTAGATGCTCATCACCTGTTCCAGGCGATCAATCTCCTGAAAGGTATGATCCATCGCCTGGGACGCTTGTGTGGGATTGGTTCCGTAAGTGACGATTTCAAAAACCGCGCCCATGGCGTAGTGTTTTCTGAAAACAGGGGGGTGCGCCTGGTCGAAAGACAGGTCTGGCGAAAGAACGGGCGCAGTCAGGAGAGAGCCTTGCGGCGGCCCACCTGGGACGCGGCTACTCCAGCGCATAGACCATACCATTCTGGCTTGCCAGGTAGATGCGGCCGCCGGCCAAGACCGGAGCGGACTGAAGACCACTGCCCAATCCTGCCCTCCATAGCACTTGGCCTGAAGCGGTATCGAGGCACAGAACGGGGCCCTGAGCGCTCACGGCAACCACGGGCTCGCTGATCACGGGGGGCGATGTGATCGCACTGCCGGCGAAGGTTTTCCATCTCAGCTTGCCGGTCCGAATGTCCAATGCATAAATATTTTTGTCTTTGCTGCCAAAGTAGACGACATCTTTAGAAGCAGCGGGAGACGAGGATATTCCGAGCTTCGTCTCGAATTTCCAACGCACGGCTCCAGTGCCGGCATCGAGCGCATAGAAGAAGAAGTCCTCCGACCCCACCAGAACCATGTCGTCCACCACAGCCGGCGTGGAATCGATACCATCTCCCGTTGGCGTGCTCCACTCGATTCTTCCGGACGAGGCATCCAGAGCATAGACTTTCCCGTCGCCACACCCGAAATAAACATGCTTCTCGGCAGCGTAGGCAGAGGCACAAATCCGCCCTCCGAGGGGCTGTGTCCAACGCGGCTTTCCGGTCTTGTGCTCCACCGCGTAGAAGCGGCCGTCGGCGCTACCGAAGAAGACGGTTTCATCGCGGACAACCGGTGAACTCCACACTTGCCCCCGCGTGGCGCTCTCCCAAATCGTTTTGCCCGTGTAGCGTGCTAAGCAATGTACCTTCCCGCCGTCGCAGCCAAAAAGCAGAGTGTTTCCGGAAATCGAGGGGGTGGAGTGAATCCAGTTGGGAAGCTGGCGGGTCCACCTGGGGCGTCCGCTATCAGCATCAAGGGCATAGACTGCGCCATGAATCTCCGTCACGTACAAAAGCTTGTCGCGCAGGACAGGTGCCGAAAGGATAGCCCTGCCGGCGCGAAACTGCCATCGCACGCCTTTGGGCACTTGCCATGACGCCTCGTGCGATCCTCCCGTGCGGGAGTTTTCTCTGAGTAAGGTTACCCAATCGCGATCTGTGCTTGCGGGATTGTCCATCGTAGTATTCACGTAAGTCGGAGTTGGCGATGATCGATCTGTTTCAGGTCGGAGACGCCCAATCCAAGTTTGCCGGCTGCGGCGATGTGTCCCGGCTGGCGAAAGAACAGGTTTTTATCGGGATTGTGGTAGAACTCGTCGCTGTTCGTAGTCAAAGTCTTGGGATCATGGTCCCAGACCGAAATCGCCCCCTCCTCTCGCCTCTTTTTGTCGATGGCCTCCAACTCGACCGTATCCATCGCTACTGGGTCTGTACCAAGGAAAAGGGTCTTCGCTTCATAGACGAAATCCCAATTCGAGGTGAGGGGGCCCCCATGCCAAACTTCACGCATTCCATCCATGATGTTCAGTACCGCCTTGGAGCGCAAAGGCTCGGTGGAGCAAAGATAACCGATGAAGGGATCGGTAAATGTGTAGGGTGCCTGGTGGGTGCGCGCCACATTGTTGAAGCACCCGTAGCCGAGGTTCTTCAGGCAACCCGTCACTCCGGCGGCCGAGTGATCCTTCATCGTCGGAATATTAATGATCTTGGTTAGTTCCTGGGTTACAACTTTCGCGAGAAAGGACCGCGTCTCCGACTCTCCGAAGAAATTCGCATCGCAATACACATCAAAATCGTAACGCGAGGCATCGAAGGCGCCGCATTCAATGCCCACCAATCGAGTTCCTGCAGGTATAAGAGCCTGGTATGAACCCATTTCGATCTCGTAGGCATAGCGGTCAAACACCACGATGTTCTGGGCGGGAACGGCAATCGAACGCAGCGCCGCGACGATCTCGCGCACGATCTCGGGTGAGGAATAGCACACCGGAGCCCCCGAGGGGTTGATCTTGATTCCCACCACATCGTGGGGCTCAATGAACCTTCGCCACGCCGCCGCCGACGAACTTTCGCCGGTGAGCTCCTTCATCCCCTCATTCAGCATGCGGCCAATGATCGGCTGGGAAACACGATTGCCTGAAATGGAATCCGGGTGGAAGACTTCTACCACGCGCCCGGGGAACAAGCCCGGGATTCCCAGTGGCGACGGCTTACTGTGAGGAATTCCGTGGACCTCGATCTTTGGCAGCGCCGGCTGGCCCGGATTTGCCTGGCCACTGCCGACACCCGAGTTCAACAACAACGCCGCGGTTCCCAACCCCGCAGTCTTGACGAAATCTCGTCGATCCATCCGCAAGCTCCCCAATGTGACACCCCAGTGCATCGGGGCGATTGTCTACTGATACAAGAAAAAGCCAAGGACCTTCAAAACAGGTCCCGCCATCCCTTTTGGCCCTGCGCCGCATCCTGCAGAACTTCGCCAAGACGACGCGCAACAATCATAGGCTCATTCGGTTGCAACTTCCATACTGCCACAATACTGTCGTCGCTGGAGAACAGCTCCGGCGATTCATCGGGCAAGCCCTGCTGCCAACATCGCTGGCGCACATGCACGCCAAGGTATGCCGTCCAGGGCATGGCAAGAAACGGCGGTACATCTTCCCTCGCAATTTCGTGCTGCACAGCTTGCGTCATACCGCGCTGACGAGAATCGGTCAAGCCGGGGCCGATTCGTTTACAATAAAGCAACTGGCGGGGCACAGCAGCGTTGCCGTTTCGGAGAAAATGTACATCCCACGGGCGAGACAGTACAGCTTGCATTCGACCGGCTGGAAACACTCAACCGACGCGCGCTGGAGGTGCCAAGTGATAAAAAGTAGCTACATTTTCAGATACAGCGATTCTCCTGTCCTGAAAAATCGTCTGTAAGCGATTGGTTCTAAAAGTGCCGACGTAGCTCAGTTGGTAGAGCAGCTGATTCGTAATCAGCAGGTCGTCAGTTCAAGTCTGACCGTCGGCTCCAATACATTCAATAAAATCATAAAGATACAGGCCATCCGAGAAGCGCTCGCAGATGGCATGTATTCTGTGTCAACACTTTTGTAAAACTCGCATTCCGCCCTGGAATCTGCCCTTGGAATTGTTCGCAGTGATCGCGCCGGACAACTTTCGTATCGAAGCGAGTGGCCACATGGATGCTGTGAATCGCTTCAACCTGACAACGGCAGTGAAAAGTGTAGGGGGAGCGGCAAGGGGTTGTTGCAGTGGCACTTTGCACTGCTCCGCATCTGACCAAAACGGTGAAATCCTCAATGTTTGCAACCGTTTTTGCTTTGAGCCAGTTGGCCATTCCGACGCATTTCGACTGCCGCTTTTAGGTTCAAGCATTGTCCGCGCCCAATGTTTAAGCCGCCCGGAAGTATTTTTACCGCTTGGGCGCTGGCATGATCTGAGAATCGGCCTGCCCCGTTGCACGGTTGGCAAAATGATTTTGTACCGGTACGAGTCTGTGCTCGGATGGCTAGCTTCTCGGGAAGAAGCGCCGCGTATGGCAAATCGCCGGACTTCAGCGCACGAGAGCCGCACCAGAAGCGCTTGATCGCGTCCGACGCGACCTTTGAATCCTTGCACCTGATACTTT
The DNA here is from genome assembly GCA_021798735.1 of Acidobacteriota bacterium. Taxonomy (GTDB): domain Bacteria; phylum Acidobacteriota; class Terriglobia; order Terriglobales; family Acidobacteriaceae; genus JAKAAZ01. The sequence continues at coordinate 6,155 of JAJZCA010000143.1, forward strand.
GCGGACAACCCTGCTGCCGTTGCCTGCTGGCGAGATGAACTGACCGGCTGGCTGGCATCTTTGGAACGTCAAGGACATGAAGCTGAGGGAGCATTTTTTCTGGAAGGTTGGAGCGGCCATTCCGGTTTCACCATCGACAGAATCGGGCGCGGAAGTATCCATGCCGAGCGTTGCTGCGTATCTGTCTTTGGAGGGGAAAACCGGCAAGACTGCGCTCCCGCGTCTCCGCGCGCACAAACAACCCCGCGATGCGGGTGGCACCGCAACAACTCACGCTGCCATCCAGAGGATCTCTTCTCCATCGCGCCTGCTGGAGAACCACAAACCAGAGCCCGTTCAGATTGTCACGATCTACTGCTGTAGGACTAAGAGCGGGCAGCACCCGCTCCTTCGGTTGACAAGCCGAGTTCCGCGAACGCTTCTTCGGCAACAGTAGGCGGAACAACACCTTCACGCGCCAACTTTGAGAGGGTGGCCGCGACGATGGACTCTGCGTCTACCTCAAAGTGACGGCGCAGATGCTCGCGATTGTCGGACCGGCCAAAGCCGTCTGTGCCAAGCGAAACCAGTCGCGAACCAAGCCACGGCGCAAGGTTATCGGGCATCGACTTCATGTAATCGCTGGCGGCAACGATCGGACCGGCCGCCTTGCCGAGAGCCGCGACGACGTATGGCACCTGTTCCTTTTCAGCGGGGTGCAGGCGGTTCCAGCGCTCCACGTCCAGCGCGTTACGGCGCAGTTCGTTGTAACTGGTGACGCTCCACACATCGGCCGCGATTTTGTACTTCTCGGCGAGAATCTGCTGGGCGCGAACGACCTCATTCAAGATAGCTCCTGAACCGAACAGTTGCGCCTGCGATTTGCCGCTCTCGGCGGACTTATATTTATAAATGCCGTGCAGGATGCCTTCCTGAATGCCTTCGCCGTGAGGCATGGCCGGCATCACGTACGCCTCGTTATACATCGTGATGTAGTAAAAGCAGTCTTCGCCCAATTCGTACATGCGACGAATTCCGTCCTGGATGATGACAGCCATTTCGTAGGCAAAGGCTGGATCGTAGGCAAGGCAGGTGGGAATCGTACCGGCGAGTACCGGCGAATGGCCGTCCTGGTGCTGCAGTCCTTCGCCGAGCATCGTGGTGCGACCGGCTGTTCCCCCCATCATGAAGCCCTTACCACGCGAATCCGCAAACGCCCACGCCATATCTCCAATGCGTTGGAAACCGAACATCGAGTAATACATGTAGAACGGGATCATCGGAATGCGGTAGTTGGTGTAGGCTGTGCCCGCCGCCGTGAACGAAGCCATCGAGCCAGCCTCGGTGATGCCTTCTTCCAAGATCTGGCCGTCGACATTTTCCCGATACGACAACAGCATATCGGCGTCATGCGGCGTGTACTTCTGCCCTTCGTGGGCATAGATGCCAACCTGCTTGATCGCCGATTCCATGCCGAATGTGCGGGCTTCGTCCGGTACGATCGGGACGATAAGTTTGCCGATCTTCGGGTCCTTCATCAACCCGCGCAAAATTCCAACAAAACCGCCAGTGGTGGAGACGGCGCGACCCTTCGAGCCTGCAAGCCATTCCTGGAAGAACCCCAGCTTCGGCGCGTCGAAGTTCGTCTTGGGAACTTCGCGCTTTGGAATCGACCCTCCGAGTTCGGCGCGGCGCGACTGCATGTACTGGATCGCCGGATCGCTTGGGTCGGGACGATAAAAGTCCGCGTGCTTGGCTGCGCCTTCGGGCAGCGGAATATCGAAATGCTTCACAAACTCTGCAAGGCTTTCGTCGGTCAGCTTCTTTTCCGAGTGGGTTGCGTTGCGAGCCTGCGCGGAACCGAGCCCATATCCCTTCACGGTTTTTGCCAAAATGACGGTCGGGCTACCCTTGTGTTCGACGGCCCGCTTGTAGGCGTTATATATCTTCGCCGGATCATGACCGCCGCGGTGCAGCTTGAAAATCTGTTTGTCGGTCTTGTCTTCCACCAGCTTCAGCAGTTCAGGATATTTGCCGAAGAAGTTCTCGCGCAGATAACGACCGTTCTTCGCCTTGAAGGTCTGGTAGTCCCCGTCGACACACTCTTCCATGCGCTTCAGCAGCAGGCCCTGGTGGTCGCGCTCGAACAACTCGTCCCAATCGGAACCCCAGATGACCTTGATGACATTCCAGCCTGCTCCTCTGAAGGTCGCCTCCAACTCATCGATGATGCGTTTGTTACCGCGGACGGGTCCATCGAGGCGCTGCAGGTTACAGTTGACGACAAAGATCAGGTTGTCCAATTTTTCTCTTGAGCCGAGGGAGATGGCGCCCAGGGTGTCAACCTCATCCGTCTCACCGTCACCAACGAATGCCCAGACTTTGCGGTCGGTCTTCTCGATAAGATTGCGGTTTTCGAGGTATTTCATGAAGCGGGCTTGATAGACCGCGTTCAGCGGGCCAATGCCCATGGAGACGGTCGGGAACTGCCAGAAGTCCGGCATCAACCAGGGATGCGGATAGCTGGAAAGG
>JAJZCA010000144.1 GCA_021798735.1 Acidobacteriota bacterium
CGATCCGGATTTGTTGGCCTGCGTGGAGCAGGCGCTGAGCCGGCGAGTCACCGCGCATGTGCGAGCTCGTACGGTGCTGCCCGGGCGCATCTTTGACGTAAGCGCCGCGCCCATGCTGGGTGGCAGCGCCGTGGTCGTGCTGCATGATGTGACCGAAATTGATCGGGTAGAAAAGACACGGCGCGACTTTATTGCGAACGTGTCCCATGAATTGCGCACGCCTCTCACTTCAATCTCCGGTTATGCCGAGACCATGTTGGAAGAGGACGACGGGCTGCCGACCCAGGCACGCGATTTTCTTTCGATCATCTGCCGCAACGCGGCGCGGATGACGCGCCTCACCGAGGACTTGCTGGCGCTGGCGCGGATTGAGTCCGGGGAGTACAAGTTGAATCTCAAGCCTGTCGAGGCGGAGTTGCTGGTCGATGAAGCGGCAGCGATTTTGACTGGCCTGCTGATGGACCGAGATGTGGTGCTGGAAAAAGGAGAAACCGCGCATCAGCGGGTGATGGCGGATACGGATGCCATTCTGCAAGTCCTCTCAAATCTGCTGGAGAATGCGGTGAAATATGGCGGCGGAGAACGCGTTGTGATCGGATCGCGGTCGGTCCCAGGCGCGGTGGAATTTTATGTCCAGGATTTCGGCGCCGGCATCCCTTCGGAGCATTTGGGTCGCATCTTCGAGCGGTTTTACCGCGTCGATAAAGCTCGCTCGCGAGAATCCGGTGGCACCGGCCTGGGTCTCTCCATCGCCAAGCACATCATTCTGGCGCACGGCGGTACCATTCGCGCCGAGAGCGAATTGAACCGCGGCAGCACATTTTTCTTCACCCTGCCTGTCGCCACTCCCCGCGAAGTGACGGAAGAACACGAAGAAAATATCCCGGCCAATTAGCCCTGCTCTGCGGGCGGCTGCGACAACGAATCCAATTCCAGGCGCTCCAAATCCCCCGGCGAATCGAGATCCAATTCTCCCCCGCGCAACTCGATGGCACGAACGGCCAATCCAGGTTGTTGCAGCATCGCGCGCGCTCCCTGGTCGCCTTGCAGTTCCAGCAACGCGGGAAACACTGCGCAAGGGAAAACCGCAGGCACGCCCGTGCGCCCGCCATAGCGCGAGGCCACGATACCGTTCGGATCGCTCCGGTGCGCATTCACCAATTTGCGCAGATGGTCCGCGGACAATGCAGGTTGATCGCACACCAGAACCATCGCGCCGGAGGCGTCGGGCACATTGCCCATGACGGCCGCAATCCCCAGCCGGATGGAACTCGCCATCCCCTCTTTCCACGCATCGTTGCGCACGACGACGCAATCGCGCAAGGCGCACTCTCGACGAATTTCCTTTGCGCTCGCCCCCAAAACAACAAAAATCGGCGCCACCCCCGCTGCCTGCGCAACCCCAACCGTGTGGTCGATCAGCGTTTCTCCGCCGAATGCTGCCAATCGCAGCAATTGCTTGGGCTGGCCGAGACGAACGGAGGCCCCGGCGGCGAGAACAATCGCCGGAACCCAAGTCAAATCAGTACGAGGTTTCGGCATGGATGGTATGGATGGGATCGGGCGCTTGCTGGGCCTGCCGCGGCGGGTCGAGCGGGCATTGCGCCGGAATATATGGGCGATCCGGGGCGGTGAGGAAATCTTCTTCCGACATGCCGCGCGAGACAGCGCTTTTCTGGAACAGCGCAGCCTGAATTTCCGAAATGATCGCCAGCGCCACCGCCTCTGGACTATCGCCGCCCAGGTCCAGGCCAATCGGCGCATGTACATGTCGCAGGCATTCTTCCGGCTTCCAGCCAAGCTGCGACGCGACCTCGGTCAGCAATAGCCGGCTGCGATGCCGCGCGCCCAGCAGCCCAAGATAGCGCAGTTCCAGGGGCAACAGTTTACGCAGCAGGTTTTTGTCCTGGTCGAAGCTGTGGGTCAGCATGGCAACAGCATCGCGAACCGATAGATGCAGCTCCTCGATGTTGGCAGCGTTCTCCGTCAGCGTCAGCACTTGTTCGGCACCTGGAAAGCGCGCCGCCTGCGCCAGCCACGCCCGTCCATCCGCAACGGCCACATGCCATCCCAGCAGGTGCGCCATGTTCACCAGCGGCCGCGCGTCATCTCCTGCGCCAAAAATCACCAGCCGTTGCGACGGCAAGATCGGCTCAAGAAATACTTCCCGCTCCTCTACATCAAGCGACATGGAAATCGTGTTCGATTCATTCCCGATGCGCTCCAGCGATGCCAGATGTGCCTTTGCTTCCGCATTGAGATGCGAGCTCGCAAAGAAAATAGATTCATCCTCGCGCACGATCACACGCGCAAGTGGAATGCTGTCCTGCGCGGCAGAAGGAAGCACCGTGGCGGAGTACAGCGTTTCTCCGCGCTGCGCCGCTTCCAGCGCCCGCAGCATGGCATCTGTTTCCGGCGACGCAACGGGCTCCATCAGCACATGGATGACGCCGCCGCAGCCCAGGCCATAGGGAATCTCCCGGGTGTCGAGAGAGTTGGTCTCGTCCAGAATTTCATCGAACAGCGTGGAATATCTTTCGACAGCGGGACCATTCCGCGTGATCCATGCAGCTTTGCGCGAGACCTCGCCTTCCAGGCAGCCGCCGCTGATGGCGCCGACGGAGCCGGTCGAGTGAATGTACATGCGCGCGCCCGGTCTGCGATAGGAAGACCCTTCGACCCGCACCAGCGTGGCCAGCACAGCCGTTGCATCCTGCCGGCTGCGCCATTGCTCGACGATTGCGCTGCGTTCCACCATCGGTATTTTGTAGACGATTGCGGGCGACGAAAGGCCGCCGCCCTGCCTATAGATGCTACAAGTTTCCGCGTGGCTTCGCATCCGCAATTTGCGCCGCTGAAAGGAATAGAATGAGAGTGTTATGGGAAACACTGCGAAAACTGCATTTCTTCTTACGCTGCTGACGGTGCTGCTGGTCTTGATCGGCGAGCATTTTGGCGGGCAAAATGGTTTGATCCTTGGATTTCTCTTTGCCGCCGGAATGAATTTCTTCACCTACTTCTATTCCGACAAGCTGGCGCTGAAAATGTACAAAGCGCAGCCGGTCACGCGAGAAGAGCTCCCGCGCGCCTATGCTGTCGTCGAACGGATGACGCAGCGCATGGGCATTCCGATGCCGAAGATGTATGTCATTCCAACGGAGTCTCCAAATGCTTTTGCGACCGGAAGAAATCCCAAGCACGCCTCGGTGGCCATGACCCACGGAATTTTGTCGCTGCTGAACGACGAAGAACTGGAAGGCGTGTTGGCGCACGAACTGGGACACGTGCAGAACCGCGACATTCTTACCAGCTCGATTGCAGCTACGCTCGCCGGTGCAATTACATTGATCGCGCGGATGGGCTACTGGGCAGAAATTTTCGGCGGCTTTGGCGGAGGAGGCGGCAGGCGCGAGCGCGGCGGCGGAATCAGCGGACTCTTCATGCTCATCCTGGCGCCGATTGCCGCCATGCTGATCCAACTGGCTGTTTCCCGCTCGCGGGAATATGAGGCCGACGCCACCGGTGCCAAAACGACGGGCAATCCGTATGCGCTGGCAAGTGCCTTGGAAAAGATCGATGCCTATTCCAGACGAGTGCCGATGATCGCCTCGCCCTCGAGCGCGCATCTGTTCATCGCACAGCCGTTGGTTGGCGGTAGCATGTTCGCCAATCTGTTCTCGACCCATCCGCCCATGAAGAAGCGCATTGAACGCCTGATTGGACGCAGCTCCGTCAGCGGGTTGCAGTAGCTGCGGGTGCCCCACATCTCGATTTTGAGATGTGGGTTCTCGCTACACCGGAAATAAAAATTGGTCCAACAGCGGTAAAAGGATAACCGATGAGAACATTCCTACGTACTTTGATCCTGCTGGCCTTGGTGGTTTGGGTTGGGGGCTTGTTGTTCTTCGGCGCAGTGGTGGCGCCGGTCGCCTTCGAGTCGTTGATGCCGATGTTTCCGGATCCGGCAGTCGGCATTCATGTGGCAGGCACCCTGGTGCGCGATTCTTTGACGCATCTTCATCACATTGGCCTTTTCTGCGGTGCGGCATTGTTGCTGCTGTACGTCGTGGAGCGTATCACGCGCGCCACGCGGCGCTCCATCGGGCCGCCGATGGTGCTGACTGTCGTGATGATGGGCCTGACAGCATATTCCCAGTTTTCTATCATTCCCCGGATGGAAATGCTTCGCCTCAAGGCCGGTGCGGCCATGGCGGACTTCGGTTCGACCAATCCCGCGCGCGTGGACTTCAATCGCCTGCACAATCTTTCCACCTCGCTAGAAGGTATCGTGCTGCTGTGCGGAGTGGGTTTGATCGTCTTATACGCTCGACCGGAACCAATTGTGGATTCACCCTCCCAAGGCCTCTGACAGCGGGAAACAGCGTAAACTTTCGTAGGAACCGCCAAACAATCTCCCTCACAGGACAAGCATGAAGACCGGAATTATCGGCCTGCCCCAGGTAGGCAAAACCTCGCTGTTCAAGATTCTGACCAAGGCCAAACTGGAAGACCGCGGCTATTCGAACCCGAAGGAAGTTCATCTGGGCATGGCGCGCGTTCCCGACGATCGGCTGGAGAAACTGGCCGCGCTCTATCAGCCGAAGAAGACCGTGTTTGCCACCGTCGAGTACGCCGACGTGGGCGCCATCGGCCAGGAAGCGCTCAAGGAGCCGAGCCTGCTCGCGAGCCTGCGCAATGTGGACGCGTTGATCCACGTGCTGCGCGTCTTCGACGATCCTTCTGTGCCGCTCACCGGCCCCATCGATCCCCTAAAAGAAATCCAGGATGTTGAGTTCGATCTGATGCTGAGCGATCTGACGCAGATTGAAAAGCGCATGGAGCGTCTCGAAAAAGATCTAAAAAAAGGACGCACTCCAGAGCTGGAAGCCGAGCAGGCGCTTCTGCTACGGGCCAAGCCGCATCTGGAGGCGGAGCAGCCATTGCGCGCCATGGAAATGACGGCGGATGAAAAGAAGTTGATCCGCGGGTACATGTTCCTTAGCCAAAAACCGGTCTTGTACGTCCTGAATATTTCTGAGAGCACCACGCTGGGCGCAGACCTGGAAGCGGCGGTCGAGAAATACGGTCTAGCAGCCATCGCGAAGCGGCCCGGCACGGGAGCGACGGCCATCTGCGGCAAGGTGGAAGCAGAGCTAGCGGAGATGCCGGATGAAGAAGCCGAAGAATTTTTATCGAGTTATGGGCTAGGCGAAAGCGGCCTGCGCCGCCTGATTCGCAAGAGCTATGAGCTGCTGGGATTGATCTCATTCTTCACGGTCGGCGAAGACGAGTGTCGCGCCTGGACGATTCCTGTCAACTCGCGCGCGCAGGCCGCCGCGGGAGCCATCCATTCCGACCTGGAAAAGCACTTCATCCGCGCGGAAACCATCCATTGGGATACCCTGCTCGAAGCCGGCTCGGAAGCCGTGGCGCGGTCGCGCGGTACGCTGCGGCTGGAAGGCAAGGACTACATTGTGCAGGATGGTGACGTGATGCACATTCGTCACAGTGGATGACTCGATCATGACACACGCCCTTACCCCGTTCTGGATTGTGCTCCTGCTGGGCCTTGTCGCGGGCATGGCCGATGTTGTCGGCGGCCTGCTGCTGCTGCGCATGCGTGCGGATAGGTTTCTGCACGGCTTTGTTGCCTTCGGCGCTGGCTTCCTTATCGCGGTAGCGCTGGTGGAAATGATGCCGGAGAGCTTTCGAGCCGCACCGGTTTCCGCGCCGCTGTGGATCCTGGCGGGTTTCTGCGGCGTACATCTGCTGGAACACACCCTGGTCGCGCATTTTCATTTTGGCGAAGAAACCCACTCGGAGGAGTTCCTTCGCCGCTCCACCGCCTATTCGGTGACATTTGGTTTGGCCGCGCATACTTTTTTTGACGGCATTGCCATCGCCAGCGGATTTACATTTTCCAGTGCGCTCGGTTGGCTCATCTTTACCGGGATACTGCTGCACAAATTGCCCGAAGGTTTTACCGTCGGCAGTGTGATGCTCGCCAGCGGACGCAGCGCGCGCGTCGCCTTCTCGGCGGCGTGTGCATTGGGCGTCGCCACCGTTGCCGGAGTGGCCGCCATCCATTTTCTGCCGTTGTTGGCCGGTATCGGCCTGCCGCTTTCCGCGGGCGTAGCGTTGTATGTGTCGGCCACCGATCTGTTGCCGGAAGTCAACCGCACCCACGGAGTTCGCTATCGCGTACTGTTTTTCCTAGGTGTCGGAACCTTCCTGCTGGCGCGCTTGATTTCCTAGTCGTACGGCGGGTAGAACGAGCCTGGGTGCCCCACATCTCGCTTTCGAGATGTGGGTTTTCTCAACATTGAAATCCCAGGTCTCAGAATCGAGACCTGGGGCACCCGCATCTCACTCGGCCCAAGGAGAAAAACATTATGGTTTCACCGCAAGGATTCGCATTGATCACGGGCGCAAGCTCCGGCATTGGCGAAGAGTTCGCACGCCAGCTTGCCGCGCAGGGATGGTCTTTAATCCTGGTAGCGCGTTCGCAGGATCGGCTGGAGAAGGTCCGCAGCGAGCTGATGTCCACCCATATGGGCATCGATGTGGTGGCGATCCCCTTGGACCTGACGACACCAGGCGCGCCCGCCGATCTATTTCAAAGGACGCAGGCTGCCAATCTGGATGTGGAGATATTGCTCAATAACGCTGGATTTGGCGCCTTCGGAGAATTTGCGTCACTCGATCTCAATCGCGCCCGGCAGATGATCGATCTGAATATTGTCGCCCTGGTCGAGTTGGCGCATCTATACATGCAGCCAATGATCCAGCGCCGGCGCGGCGGCATCGTCAATATCGCTTCGGTGGCTGGATATGCTCCGCTTCCGTATTCAACCCTCTATGCCGCGACCAAGGCATTCGTGAAGAGCTTTTCCCAGGCCATGTATGAGGAGGCCCGCCAGCACGGAGTGCATTTCATGGTTGTCAACCCAGGGTCGACTGAATCGAATTTTTTCAAGGTAGCCGGGAAGAGTCCCTTCAGCGATCCTTCGCGGATGCAGACATCGGCCGAAGTAGTCCGTGAATCGTTGCGTGCCTTTGATCGCAAAAAATCATCGATCGTCACCGGTACCTCGAATCGGCTGCTGATCGTGGTTCTGACGCTGCTGCCGCGCCGATGGATTACAGCCACGGTGGGACGAGTGATGCGGCGGGCAAAGGTTGGCGCTCCGGAAACAATGGAACAATGGAATGAGTGACTTCTGGGGAGAAGTATGATCGTCCTATCGAAAGTATTGGCCCTTAGGTAATCTACTTGGATATCTTCAACTTGCAGTTCTTTCTTGACCCGGACAACTTTTTCCTGGAAAACAACATCAGTTACTTAGGTTATAGAAAGCTCGTTCTGTGATTCTCGTAGTCGACGACAACCCGGTACAAGCGCTCACGCGCAAAGCCATCCTCAACCGTGCTGGGATGGAAGTGTGTACAGCCTACACGGCTGACGCAGCGTTTGCAGCCATCGACAGCGATGAGCGCCGGGAAATCAATCTCGTCATCACCGACCACATTATGCCCGGCGAATCCGGCCATCACTTTGTGGAACGTCTTTGGGAGCGCAGAGCCGACTTGACGATCATGGTGCTCAGCGGCATGGCCGAGGCCGAAGCCGACTATGAAGGATTGAATATCACCTTCCGGGCAAAGCCGATTTTTCCCTCCGAACTGGTGGCGTTGGCGGCCCAATTGAGCGACACCATCCCCACCAATCCGTAGCGGATCGCAGACCGGCATTTCCCCGCTTCTCATTTCCAATCTGCACCCGCAAAGTTTTCAAAGCTCATGCGTGCGGTACGCGTCGTTGCCGTAGCCTGTTCGCTCTGCGACAATTCAATCTGCGGCAGATGGATAGTTTATGAATAAGCCCTCCCTGGATGGCACCCTGACCCAATCCAACCCTGAATCTCGCGAGCAGATTTTTGATGTCTTCCGGCGCTGGGGATATCTGCAGGCCCAGCTCGATCCGCTGCGGCAATATCTGTCGGCGCAACCGATGCCGGAGCTGGCGGCGACAGGAGCGTTCGCCGATCAGGCCCGCGAAATCTATTGCGGCTCAGTGGGCGTGGAATTTATGCATATTGCCGACCCGGAGCGCAGGCTTTGGGTCCAGCAGGGTATGGAAGCAGCCGCGCCTGCCGGAGATTCCAGGCGCACCCTCGATTTGCTGATCGAGGCCGACATCTTTGAGCAGGTCATTCAGAAGCGCTATCTTGGCACGAAGCGCTTTTCGCTGGAAGGCGTCACCGCGCTGGTCCCACTGCTCGATGCCCTCCTGAACCGCGCCGGCGAGCTGGGTGCGGAAAAAGCGGTGATGGCGATGAGCCATCGCGGCCGCCTGAATGTCATGGTGAATACGCTGGGCAAGTCCGCGGCCGACATTTTTTCCAAGTTTGAAGATGCCGATCCGCGCAGCAGTCTCGGTAGCGGCGACGTGAAATATCATGTGGGCGCTACCGGTACCTTCGCGACCCGTCAGGGCAAAGAACTCGGCCTGCACCTGGTCTCGAATCCCAGCCACCTGGAGGCCGTCGATCCCGTGGCCATGGGCCGCGCGTATGCCAAGCAAATGCGCTATGGCGCGGACGGATGCGAGCGCGTCTTGCCGATCGTC
>JAJZCA010000145.1 GCA_021798735.1 Acidobacteriota bacterium
AAAGTCTTTCAGGGGCTGAACAGGCTGCGGAAAAACTCCGAATGTATGGCGAAAGGGCGAAATTTGCGGGATGGAAAACAATCAGTCAAGCCTCGCGGATCGTTCCTGGGGCATCCTGGCGCGATCCTTTTTTTCACCTCTTCCGGGAAATTTAGTTTTTCCGCAGCCTGTTAAGCCGGCTAGAGAAATTCCTCGCTGGATCTCCTTGATGAACGTCCATTGTGTTTTGTCGCTGTATGCTGTGCATCCGATACTGTCCACTTTATAGGCGTCCAATTCTACGTCATACTGGATACCATGTCCGCCAATGACAGCGAACTTGCCCGCATTGTCGCCGAACTGAACCGCTCTGTCACCCGTGCTCCACGTTCCAGCGATAAAGCCGCCGCCAGTCCGCGTGACCTCGACCAGCTCCTCGCGCTCGCCGCGCAGCGCCAGGCGTCGGATCTGTTGCTGGTCGCCCACTCTCCCATCGCTTTTCGCATGAACGGCGCCCTCGCTACGGCCAGTACCACCCTCACGTCATCCGAGGAAGTTCGCAGCTACCTGCAACCCTTGCTTACGGTCGCACTTTCTGAAGAACTCGAGAAGAATCGCTCGATCGATTTCTGTTTCGTGCGACCCAATATCGGACGTTTTCGCGCCAATGTCCATTACCAGCGGGGCACTCTGGCTGCCGCGATCCGTCTGCTTCCTGCGCAGATCCCGTCCATTGAGTCTCTCCATCTTCCTGCCATTTTGGCCCCACTCGCCGAGCGCCGTCAGGGCTTCGTACTGTTCACCGGACCGACCGGCTGCGGCAAAACATCCTCTCTCGCGGCACTCATCGATCTGATCAATGGCCGCCGTCACGATCACATCATCACCATCGAGGACCCCATCGAGTACGAGCATCCCAACCGCAGCTCTATTGTGGAGCAGGTCGAAGTGGGCACCGATGCCCTTGGCTTTGCGGAAGCGGTACGCTCAGTCCTTCGACAGAATCCGGATGTGATTTTGATTGGAGAGATTCGCGACGCGGAGACCATGTCCGCGGCCCTGACGGCTGCGGAAACAGGTCACCTGGTTCTCTCGTCGCTGCACACAAACGATACAGCCCAGACCATCAGCCGCATTCTGGATATCTTTCCCGCAGGCCACCAGCAGCAAATCCGACAGCAACTATCGTTAGCCTTATTGGCCATCGTCGCGCAACAACTGGTCCCTGCGTCGGACGGCACCGGTCGCTACCCGGCGACGGAAGTGTTGCTCGCGAATTTCGCCATGCGCAACCTGATCCGCCAAGGCCATGACCACCAGATTCGATCGCAAATCATGATCGCTCGCGGCGAAGGAATGATGACCATGGATCAATCTCTCGGCGAGCTTGTCCGCGCGAATCGCATCTCTCGTGAGACCGCATTTGCCCATTGCCATCAACCCGACGATCTGCGGCGCCAACTTGAAAGCGGAAGTGTGTGACGAAAACCGAGTTGCGAAATCATCGGTGCAAATCCGCCTTTTAATCATCCTACAACTGACAGCTCTTCTTCCAGCATTTGCTTTTCATGCAGTTGGGTATAGTAGCCGTTGCGCGCGACCAATTCGTCATGGGTGCCCAACTCGACTATGGAGCCATCGACCAGCACAGCGATCTGGTCGGCGTGGCGCACGGTGGAAACGCGGTGGGAAATAAAAATTGTCGTGCGACCGCGCATGGCTTCCGCCAGCCCCTGGAGAATGCGTTCCTCGGTAAAGGTGTCAACACTCGACAGAGCATCGTCGAGGATCAGGATACGAGGATCGCGCACCACCGCGCGCGCAATAGCTGTGCGCTGCTTCTGTCCGCCAGAGAGCGTAATACCGCGCTCACCGACCAGGGTGTCGAACCCTTTTGGAAACTCAAGAATTTCGTCGCGGATATGCGCGGTGGCCGCCGCTTCAAGAATTTCTTGCTCTGTCGCGGCTGGCGCTCCAAAGGCAACATTTTCTCGGATCGAATCACTGAAAAGGAACGTCTCCTGCGGAACAAATCCGACGGAGCCACGCAGTTTTGCCAGCGGATAATCCATGACGGAATGGCCGTCCACCCGGAGCATGTCTCGTTCCGCTTCGAGCAATCGGGGAATGAGCCGGACCAGCGTCGTTTTACCGGAGCCGGTTGGGCCAACAATCGCGAAGCTGCTGCCGGCGGGGATATGAAGATTGATATTTCGCAGTACTGGGGTGGTGGAGTTGTCGTAAGTAAAGTTGAGATTGCGAAATTCAATCTCGCCGTTGATATCTGTTGTGACGGCTCCGGTCGGGGGCAGCGTGGCGTCGGAGATGGACGGTGCTGCGATCAGAATCTCATGCATGCGGGTCACGGATGCGGTGCCGCGCTGCACCAGGTTGACCACCCACCCCAGGGCAATCACGGGCCAGGTCAACATCACCATATAGGTGGTAAAAGCCACGAATGCGCCCACGGAAATTCTGCCGTTGACGACTTCGTGACCCCCTACGAGCAAGACGACAACGAGAGAGAGTCCAAGCATGAACTCCAGCGTGGGCCACAGCATTCCCATCAGTCGAACCAGACGCAATGCGCGACGAACGTATTCCGCATTGGCGCGTTCGAAAGCGGAAATCTCTGCCTCTTCTTGTGCGAAGGCGCGCACCAGACGGACGCCGGAAACATTTTCCTGCACCCGCGCGGAGATATCGGAGTACATCGCCTGGATACGCTCAAACCGTTCATGAATTTTGCGCCCAAAATACTGGACCAAAATGCTGGCGGCGGGCAGAGGGACGAACGCTAGAAGCGTCAACCAAGGACTGATACGGATCATAAATGCGAGCGCGCCCAGGGTGAACAGCAGCGTATTCGCGCTATACATGATGGCAGGACCCAGAAGCATCCGGACCGCGTTCAGATCATTGGTCGCACGCGCCATGATGTCGCCGGTGCGATTTTCCTGGAAATAGGAAGGGGCTTGGCGCTCAAGCACTCGGAAAATGTCATTTCGCAAGTCATACTCAATATCCCGCGAGATGCCGATGAGGACCCATCGGGTGAGGAAGAGGAAAACGCCCTTTGACAGCGCTACGGCAACCAGAATTCCGGCGTAGAAAAGGATGCCACGATAGCTCAAATGCCTGGTCATGTCGTCGATCGCACGACGAATGACCTCCGGAAACAGGACCCAGATGGCGTTGCTGCAGACAGCGAAGAAACCGCCCAGCAGAAATCCGCGGCGGTAGCGTCGCATATACGGAAACAGTGGCCGCAGATTTTCGAGCAGAGTCAAAGCGATGCCTTCTCAGGTTTCATTGTAGTTAAGATGAATCATTGCGGGAATGGTTCCCGCTGACAGGTTCCTTATGTCGGGGTACGCAGCAGCAGGTATCCGCCAACCAATCCAAAAAGGAGATCAGGCGACCAGGCTGCCAGCACTGCGGGCAATGTGTTGACATTGCCCATCGCCTCAAACAGTCCAGCAGCTACCCAATACGCGATGGCGACGCCAATGGCGACAGCGACGCCGGTAAGCGACCCGCGCCGACCCATGGAAACGGAAAATGGAACTGCAAGGATGGCCATCACCAGCGTGACCAAGGGATACGCGATTTTCTTGTTGAGTTGCACCCGTAAGGGAAGTGTGTCGAAGCCACTCTGGCTTAGGTCATGGATATAGCGCGCGAGCTCCGAAAATGTCATTTCAGTAGATTGCAGATCTTCTTTCTTGAAATAGCCAGGCGGTTCCGTGATGTTAGGAAATACTTCATGGGTGAATTTCCGGTAGGAAGCAATCGTGCCTCCCTGAAAGGTCCGTTCCCATCCGTCTTCGAACGTCCACTGATGTTGCTGCGGATCCCAAATTACGTCGGATGCAAAAATTCGGCCGGCTAGGACAAAGCTGTTCGGCTGAAACTCCAGCACTGTCAGATTGGCAAAGCGGTTGTTCGCGGAATCGAAATATTCGTAATAGAAAATGCGCGAGCCTTCATTGGGTTTGGTCCGTCCGAACACCCACTCCCGATCTGGACGCAGAAAGGTGCGTGGCGGCTTGCCCTTGATCTCGCTGCGCAGCGCTTCCTGCTTGCGGTTAGCATTCGGCAGGTAAAACTGGTCGAACGTGAACATCACGACGGAGAGGATTGCGGCGATCATGAAAATCGGCACCACCGCACGATACAGGCTGATGCCGGTGGCTTTCATCGCGATCAGTTCGCTGGAACGATTCAGCGTCCCGATCGTTACCAGTACTGCGATCAGTACGCTAAGAGGGGTAATGGTGTAGATCATGCTCGGCGTCAGGTTCAGCAGATATTCACCGACGATCTCCAGCGCGGCGTGATTGCGGATGATATCGCTGAGCAGCTCAAACAAGGAAAAAATCAGCGACAGCATCACGAAACTGATTTCCACCAAAAGAAAGCTGCCGACAAACGAGCGCAGCACGTAATCGTCGAGAATCAGCGGAAAGCCTTCATATAGGGTGCGTCGCGGCAGGGCCCCAAATACGGCTCCCGCTGCGGGCTCGGCCCCTCTGCGAAAGACTTTCCGTACCTTGTCGCCAACCCGCGGCATAGGAAAGCGGACGGTGCCGCGTGACATCTGATAGAGGAGCAACAATCCGGCCATGCCGAAAATCAGGTTCGCTCCCCACACGCCGAGCAGGACAGGAATCTTTTGCTGCTTGGCCAATGCCATCCCGGTCGAAGAGAGGAAGTAGTAAATGAAGACAAGAAAAATGGTGAGCACAAAGCCCATGCTCTTGCCGCCGCGCCGCGAAGACAATCCCAGGGGGATGCCTACCAACATCAGGACCATACATGCAGTCGGATAGGCATATCGTTTCTGCAGTTCAATCTGGTACCAGCGGCCGTCCGCAGAATGGGCGCGCTCGTATAGTTGACGGTTCGACATTGCCAGAATGGGTACGTCACTGTGACCGATGCGCGCGGTTTCCTGACCACTGCTGCTGATCTGGATTGGCAGGTCAGTTTGCGCAAAGGTGGAGATGCTGTACGCCCCTGGATCGTTCGGTGGCATTTCATGCTGCTCGCCGTTGCGCAGACGCATGCGGAGATCATGGTGTTGTCCGCCGACTACGGTGGCTTGCTCGGCCAATGTGATTTTCGGCGAGCGAGGATCGCTGATGTCCGCCAAAAACACATGCGACCATACGGAAGCGTGACGGCCAATCCTGACATCCTGTACGTACAGAATGGAATTCCGGAAATCTTCGTAGAACACTCGCGGCTGTACCTGAAAAGTGGCCTGCGAATCTCGCAGTGAGTTCTCCACCCTCAACATCGCAGTGGTTGCCTTGGGTGCAAGGTACAGCGAATTGAACAGACCCAGAAGCCAAGCTGCGACGCCCACCATGGCGACAATGCGGACGAACTGAAACACGCCGAAGCCGCAGGCCCGCATGGCTGTTACTTCACTATCGGCAGCCAGCCGGCTGAGGCCGAGCAATACGCCGACCAGAAGCGCCATCGGAATGGTGACGGTCAGAGAATTTGGCAGGGTGAACACGACTAGCTTCAGAACGCTCATTGGAGATGCGCCATCCTGCACGACCAGTTCCAATATCTGGACCAGTTGAGGCATGAAGAGCACAAACGTGAAGAGTCCAATGCCCACCATAGCGTGGGAAAGGACTTCGCCGAGGATGTAGCGTGTCAGGATGCGCACTGTCGGTGTCTTATTGTCTCGTCATTGGTTGACGTAGTTCGTGTGGCACGAACCTTTTAGTGTAGCTCCGCAGGCCAGGCCTATGCTTACCAATCCATAGCAATTTCGTTCGTGCTACCCTGATCGGTGCCCGCGAAGTGGTTGTAACTGCTAACAGTTGCGGGACAATCGCAGCGGACTCAAGGAGAGCGCTCGCATGAGATTTCGTTCTTTTATAAATTTTATCGTCACAACCGCTGCCTGCATGATTCTTGTACCGACATGGCTGCCAGCTCATGCGCAAAAGGGCGAGAATCCGCCGCAGATGGAATCGCATGGCATCAACGTTGCCAACATGGATCGGTCGGCGATGCCGGGCGACAATTTCTATTTGTATGCCAATGGCGACTGGATTAAGCGGACCGTGATTCCTGCTGACCGCGCCGCTGTCGGTGTCTTCTTCACACTGGGCGATACGGCCAACAAGAACACGGCAGCGTTGATTCAGGAAGCGGCAAAGGCCGACGCTCCGGCGGGCTCGAATGCGCGCAAGATCGCTGACCTCTATAACTCCTACATGAACGAGTCGGCGATCGAGGCCAAAAGGCTGACGCCACTTCATCCGCAACTGGCCGCCATCGCCGCCATTCACACCAAGCGTGAACTGGCCCAGGCGCTGGGCCAGAGCCTGCGGGCCGATGTCGATCCGCTGAACAACACCAACTTCCATACTGCGAATCTCTTTGGCTTGTGGGTTGCGCCGGGTTTCAACGATCCGGAACATTACCATCCGTATCTGCTGCAAGGCGGAATCGAGCTGCCTGACCGCGAGTATTATCTGGGCGATAGCGCTCACATGAAGGAGATCCAGGCGAAATATCGGACCCATGTGTCGGCGATGTTCCGCCTTGCCGGTTTCGACGACGCCGATGCGCGCACCGCTCGCGTGATTGCCCTGGAGCAGGCAATCGCAAAAACGCATACCAGCCTGGCCGATAACGAAGACATTCACAAAGCCGACAACACCTGGAAGCGGACGGATTTTTCCGCCAGGGCTCCTGGACTGGATTGGACGGAGTTTTTCCGGGCCGCCAGTCTGGCGAATCAGGCAAGTTTCATCGTCTGGCAGCCGAATGCATTTATCGGCGAGGCTGCTCTGGTGGCGTCGACACCTGTGGGCACATGGAAAGACTGGCTGGCGTACCACGCGATTGAAGAGTATGCGGGAGTGCTGCCAAAAGCCTTGGCGGACGAACGATTCGAATTCTTCGGCAAAACCCTCGTTGGCGTTCCGCAACAGCGGCCGCGCTGGCAACGCGGCGTTTTCGTGGTTGACGATTTGCTGGGTGACGCGGTAGGAAAAATTTATGCTCAGCGCTATTTCTCCCCTGAGGCGAAAACGGCTGCGCAGGCCATGGTTGCAAACATCATTGCTGCGTATCGAGTGCGCATCGAAGCGCTGACGTGGATGGCTCCAGCGACCAAAGCGGAAGCCGAAGCGAAACTCAACGCGCTCTATGTGGGCGTCGGCTATCCAGAAACCTGGCATAGTTACGATGGTTATGAAGTAAAGCCGGATGATATTTTCGGCAACATGCAGCGTGCCGGTACATTCCGCTATCACCAGCAGGTCGAGCGACTAGGCAAGGCTGTGGATCGCAAGGAATGGTCGATGACGCCGCAGACAGTGAACGCGGTCAACCTGCCGTTGCAGGATGCGTTGAATTTTCCGGCGGCGATTCTGCAACCGCCCTTCTTCGATGCGAAAGCACCCGCCGCCGCGAACTATGGTGCCATCGGCTCGATTATCGGGCATGAAATCAGTCACACCTTTGATACCGAAGGCAGTACATTCGACGCCAAGGGTCGTTTGCGCGACTGGTGGACTCCGGCTGACCTGGCGCATTTCGATGCAGCCACAGCGAAGCTGGCGGCGCAGTACGACACCTATACGCCGTTTCCCGATGTGCATGTCAATGGCAGGCAGACGCTGGCAGAAGACATCGCGGATGTAGCTGGAATTTCCGCCGCGTATGACGGATACCACGCGTCACTAGCGGGCAAATCTGCACCGGAACAGGATGGTTTTACGGGGGACCAGCAGTTCTTTATCGCATTTGGCCAGAACTGGGGATCGAAGGTACGGCCGGCCGCGCTGCGCCGCCAGGTGATGACAGACCCGCATGCGCCGGCGGAATATCGCGCCGATACAGTGCGAAACATCGATGCCTGGTATGCGGCGTTTGATGTGAAGCCAGGGCAGACGCTGTACCTGGCTCCGCCGGATCGCGTCCGCATCTGGTAGCCGTACAACATCAATTTGTTACGGACTCAGTACCAGTTCTTCACGTGAGGCCAATAGGCGGAGAGGGGGACCTTTCCGCCGCGGCAGAGATAAATGGGTCCGTTTTCGGATGGTATGGCCAGCGGATTGTCGACTTGTCCGACCTGTTGCACGGAATCACAGTACCGCAGCATATCGGATTTGGACTCACCAATCACAATCAATATGTCGCCGGAGTAGCCGCGCGGTCCCCAGAAATAATAATTCTGGTGACCGCTGATGGCCTGAGGAAGGCCGTACTTTGGCCCGAACAAATCGATTGCGCCGGCCTCGCCATAGTTGTTACAGAAGATTCCTGCTTTGGCTCGATCGGCAGGTGTCAGCGAGTTGTAAATTCGCGCGACCTCGGCCACCAGGCCATGCCAGCCGAACCGGTCGGCGTAGAACTGTGGCAGCGGGCCAGTTTTTGCGGTCTCGGTGTTCTCAGTAGTCATGTGGAGCGCCCGCGTGTACCGGATCCACGTGTATGGCGGAAGCACCGGAATTCCCATAGGGAGTGCGATTGCTCCAAGAATCAGCATGACTACGCACCATGCCGGCATCAGCCAAGCTG
>JAJZCA010000146.1 GCA_021798735.1 Acidobacteriota bacterium
GCTGCTGGCCGGTATTGGCGATACCATCCGCGTGAGTTTGACGCCGAAACCGGGCGGAGATCGCACGGAAGAAGTGCTGACCGCACAGCAGATTCTGCAATCGCTGGGCATTCGCAGCTTTACTCCGCAGGTAACGGCCTGCCCGGGCTGCGGACGGACGACCAGCACATTTTTTCAGGAGCTGGCGCAGCAGATTCAAAGCCATGTACGCGAGTCGATGCCCGTATGGCGCCAGAAATATCCGGGCGTCGAAGAGTTGAAGCTGGCCGTCATGGGATGCGTCGTCAATGGCCCGGGAGAATCGAAGCATGCGAACATCGGCATTTCCCTGCCGGGAACTTTTGAAGAGCCGGTCGCTCCGGTCTACGTTGACGGACGCCTGCTGCTGACGCTGCGCGGCGATCGCATCGTTCAGGAGTTTACAGAAATTCTGGATGAGTATGTCGAGACACGCTACGGAGCATCCCAGCCGAAAGATTTAGTGGGCGCTCACTGATTCGGGAACTGACGGCTCCGGCTGCACGGTACAGGATTCCGTCGCAGGCTTTGCAGCTTTCTTGCCGGACTTCTTCAATAACTGGTTCAGCGTTGTCGAATCCAATTCCTCTTCTAGACATTTCTGCGCCTTGCGGAAGACACCTCTCATGGTCTTTTTCAGGTCGCGTGTTTCCACGGAGTCTTGCGCGGTCTGGTGGAGCAGTTCCCCGACATCGAGCGCCCGATAGATATCGCGCAGCGTGATCTGCTTTGGACTTTTTGCCAGCCGCGTACCGCCGGATGGGCCTTTCACGCTGGAGACCAGACCGGCACGGTTGAGCAACGAGAGCAGTCGACGAACGACGACGGAATTGGTGGCGAGAGCGGACGCGAGTGCCTGTGAAGTATGAAATTTTTCTGGTTCCGTCGCCATCAACGCCAGCGCTTCAATTGCCGTCGAAAACCGTAGATTGGCTGCCATGTGCCCAAAAATACCACAGTTCCTCGATTCTGACTCAGGTTCCTGGGGCGATTCCACGATTGAATGAATCCAGGGCAGTCTGCCCTGATAAGAACAAACGATTGCCGAATGCTACCATCAAACTTTTACGCGGGAGATCGTTCTGATTTGAAGATACTTTTTGTAGGAGATATTTTTGGAGGCGCCGGGCGCAGGATTGTCCACGCCCATCTGGGCCACCTGATCGAAACCCATTCGGTCGACCTGGTGGTCATCAACGCGGAGAATTCCGCTGGCGGCTTTGGGGTAACGCCCAACATTGCCGAAGAGTTATTCAACCTGGGGGCGCATGTGCTGACCACAGGCAACCACATCTGGGACAAGCGAGAAATTATCGACTGGATGCATTCCGTATCCGAAGATAGCCATGAGCGGCCCCGCCGCTTGCTGCGACCTGCAAACTACGCACCTGGAACGCCGGGCCGCGGCGTCTATGAAGGCAAATTAGCGGATGGGACGGCGTATGCCGTCATCAACCTGCAAGGCCGCGTCTTTATGGCCGCGAGCGACGATCCCTTTCGCGCTGCCGATGCGATTCTCAAAAAATTGCAGGCCAAGGTCATCCTGGTGGATTTTCACGCTGAGGCAACATCGGAAAAAGTCGCATTGGGCTGGTATCTCGACGGCCGGGTGACTGCGGTGCTGGGAACCCATACGCACGTGCCGACCGCGGACGCACGTGTTCTGCCGGGCGGAACTGCGTTTCAAACCGATGTCGGGATGAGCGGTCCCTACGACAGTGTGATCGGGGTCGAAGTTGAGCAGGTGCTAGATCGTTTTTTGCGCGGTATGCCGGCCAAGTTCGATGCAGCCAAGAAAAATCCAAAGATGTGCGCCGCTTTGATTGAGTGCGACGCGGCCACGGGACGCGCCGAGTCGATCCGTCACTTTATACTTGGCGAATAAGCTGAACAGCATCGGCAAAAACAAGACCGGGCATCCAGTTGGATGCCCGGTCTTGTTTGCGTGCCACAACAACTAACGAGCGTGGTGGTGCGTGGTGTGATGGGTGGGTCTTGGCTTTGTGGTCGGAGGCGCAATACCGTCCTTCATGATGATCATGGGAGGGTTCTGCGTGTACGAGTCGAAAGTCGCGATCAAATTCACCATGGAACCGATGGTGGGCGGCGTTTTCAACGGTGTCTTCATGTTCACGGTGAAGTCCGCCTTATTGGATTGCTGGGCATCGTCGGAGACGGCCAGTTCGATGGAATCCGGCGTCGCCGAAATCACCTTTCCAGGCACTTTGGTTGTCAAGTCCTTCATCGTGTCCCAGACCTTGCTGGCATCGTCCGGAGTTCCATTGGCCAGAACAAACTCCTTGTCCGTCAGCGCCATGGTCTTCAGATCCGGCGTTGATGTAACGGCGTTGTGGGCCAACTCCTGCGGAGACGGCGGCGGCGGCGCGGGGGCAATGGTGAAGCCGGCGGACGGTATCAAAGAAGCCTTCGCCTGAGTCTGGACCTGATCGAATCCATCCATGCCGCCGTGGTACTTCTTGTACCAGTACTGGGCAGCCTTCTGAATCTCATCCTTGAACGGCTCTGGAGCGTAGGCGGCCGCGCGGGACAGATACCAGACTGCATTCACCAAATCCTGCGGCGCTTTCTGGACATACGCGGTCCCGAGCAGGTAGGTGTCTTCAATGCCCGGGCCAGCCGTCTGCTGCGCCGCCGGCATTGCTTTCAATTCTTCCAGGAAGTACTTGATCGCGTTCGGATAATCCTTTTTCTCAAGATCGTCGTTGGCAATTGCGCCATAGAACAAAGGCGTAACCGCCGTCTTCATCTTGCCGAAGTTGGCAGCATCAGCCCCCTCAGGAGCCGGAGCCGTCAGGCCTGCCTGTGCATCTTTGGCAGCCTCATCCAGCAATGGCAGCGCTTGCGTGGGATTGGACTTCTGACCAGCCTGTGCCTTCAAAAGGTAGGTGCTCAGGGCCAGAGCACGCAAATCTGTCGGATCGATTTGTAGCACTTGCCGCGCCGCGCCCAGCGCCTTGTCCGGATTGTTGGTTTGCATGTAGGAGTCCATCAGGATTTCGAGCACCTGCTTTTTGACCACGCTGTTGGGATATTGCTGCAGAAATCCTTCAATCGCCGATTCCTTGCCCTGGGGTGTAGGTTGACTGATGGCAGCGTTGTAGGCGTTGTATTCCGCAGGATCTTTGATGGTGATCGTGCCTGGGGCTGCAGCTTGCGCCTGCATCATCATGGGAGCGGCACCAATAGCGGAGCTAGCCAGCGCCAGCACCGTGACGTACAAAATCTTTTTCTTCATCGATCACTCCTCGCGAACGAGTGTTTCATTTTGGAATATAAATTATGCCACGCGCTCGTCTGCCAGGGCTGCGCCTGCGACAGGCTCCGGGAACTTCAGACGGAGGCATCGTGACGAATGACTTTGACTGAACAGACTATGCCGCATTTGTGTGGTTAGCAGGATTATAAGACCGAAATATCCGGTTCGTGTCAGTATTCCACTCAGTGTCCATCTGACGCAATAGCCTTTCTCTCTGTACGATGCAAGAAGGAGACGATCGGAATGAAACGTTGGCCTGTAAAACTTGGGAATGTACGGTTGCTGGCGCTTGGTCTCGCCCTGACGTTGCTAGCAGCGATGTGGTTGATAATGAGAGTTTTTGGCTGACGGTCGCACGAAGGCAACGCAATCGCACAGCATCGAACATTCCAAACGAGGGATTGCAACCGTGAACCAGCCCGCAACACTCACCGACCAGATCGCCGTCGTTACCGGCGCCAGCCGCGGCATTGGCGCCGCAATCGCGCGCAAGCTGGCTTCTCTGGGAGCGCAGGTTGTTTTAACAGCAACGAACCCGAATCAACTGAGTAAGGTTGTGGCTGAGATTCGCGCGGCGGGTGGCCGTGCCGAATCGCGCACCTGCGATCTGACACAGCCTGAGCAGATTGAGACGTTTGTGCGACTCGTATTGGAAACGCACGGGCATTGCGAGATCCTCGTTAACAATGCAGGGGTGGGATGGTTTCAAGGCCCATTACACGAGATGCCTCCCGAAACCTTGGAGCACATGTTTGCCATTAACCTACGGGCGCCGTATTTGATGCTGCGCGCATTCGCGCCCACGATGATTGCGGCCAAGAGGGGACACATCATCAACATCTCTTCCCTGGCCGGCAAGAATCCGGTGCCGAATGGGGCCGCCTATGCCGCAACAAAATGGGGATTGAACGGCATGATGGTCTCCGCCGCCGAGGAACTACGGCAGCATCAGGTACGAGTTTCACTGGTTGCGCCGGGAACGGTGCGGACGGAGTTCGGGTCGGGACTGTCCAGCCAAAAATCCGCATTGGGAGCGATTGCGCCGGACGACATTGCCAGCATTGTCGCGCTGCTGGCGACCCAGGCCGACGAATCCTTCATCAGCGAAGTGCAGATACGACCGACGCTGAAGAAGTAGGATTTTCCGGATCGGATGGGCAAGAATTCAGGGCGGCTATCTACCGCTTCTCTTGGGCTTGATTCCACTGCACATACAACAGCTTGGGTTCTGGACTTCTTATCCACAACCCGCTGTATCTCAATATTGACCCGAGGCCTTGGCAGGACTAAAGTGGAGCCATCGGTGGGCGGATTTTTGCTCCCGCAACGCTTGCCCCCAGAGGTGTCGATTGCTCGAACTTAAGCGCATTCATATTCTAGGCTTCAAGTCCTTCTGCGATCGCACGGAGGTGTTGCTCGACAGCAACGGCGTCACTGCGATTGTAGGTCCCAACGGGTGCGGCAAATCCAATATTTCCGATGCGATCAGCTGGGTGCTGGGCGAGCAGTCGGCAAAGGATTTGCGTGGCATCAAGATGGAAGATGTTATCTTCTCGGGTACGCGGGAGCGGAAACCGACCGGGATGGCCGAGGTTTCGCTGGTCCTGGTGGATCCAGAGGTCTATCGGCCTGCGGCTTCGCATCCCGGACCGGAGATGGTCGTCGACGATTGGGACGAAGCCGCGGTGCGCTCGCAGGCAGCACGCGAGACCGAAGAAATTATCGCTGAACTGCAGCCAGGCCAGATTCTGGAAGGACCGATGGATGTCGAGCGGAAAACTCCCACTAAGCCGGAAGAAGCTGCGGGAGCGACCGAGAGCGATACAGCCACGACCGGCGAAGGCAACGTTGTCCTGAAAATTCGCCGCCGGAAATTTCAGCGAAATCATGCGCAGGATGGCGAAATCGTCATCTCGCGACGCCTGTTCCGCACCGGAGAAAGCGAATATCTGCTGAACGGAAAGCTTTGCCGTCTGCGGGACATTCACGATGTGCTGATGGGTACGGGCCTCAATTCGGACTCTTACGGAATCATCGGGCAGGAGCGCATTGGGCAACTGCTGAGCAGCAAGCCCCATGAGCGTCGGGCGATTATCGAGGAAGCTGCGGGGATCACGCGCTTTAAAACGAAGAAGCATCTTGCGGAATTGCGCCTCGAGCAAGCGAAACAGAATCTGGCACGCGTCAATGACATATTCGACGAGGTTGCACGCCAGATGAATTCGCTGAAACGCCAGGCAGCCAAGGCCGAGCGCTATGGCGCGCTGCGCGACGAGCTTCGCCAGCGTCTGCGCGTGGTCATCGCAACAAGAATTTCCCAGACGGACGCGGCAACCGTTGCGGTGGCGACGGAGCTAGCTCAGTTGACCGCCGAGATCGATGCGATGACGCAAACGATCGCATCTGTCGATCAGCAGCGGGCCGCTACAGTTGCGGAAGGTTACACGCGGGAGCAACAGGCGCGCGATGCCGCGACCAGCGCCAACAACGCTTCTGTGGACTTGGAACGAACGCTGGGCCAGATGAAAGCCAATGAAGAACGCGCCGCGGACTTAACCGTGCGACTACTGGCCGCCCAGGCAGAGCTAGCGCAGACGCAACAACAGCTAACGGGACTGGAAACGGAACGCGCGCAGCAGCAGGCTTTTCTGGCGCAGGCGCAGCAGGCCGTCGATCTGGCGCGGCAAGACATGCAGGCGCGGCAAAACGCGTTCCAGACAGCGACAACCGAACTGGCCACTGTGAGTGAGCGCATGGAAGCCTCCCGGCGCCAGATGCTGCACTGGATGAGCCAGGCGAACCAAGTCCGCAACCAGATCAGCCAGGGCGAAGCCAGCCTGGAGGGCTACCAGCGCGAAGCAGAGCGATTGGCAACCGAACGCGCCGGAGTCCACGGCGAATTGGAAAAACTGGGCGTTGAGCGCGGACAGGTCTCGCTGAATTTTGCCTCCGCCAGCACTGCCTTGCAGGACGCCGAAGCCGAGTTAACAACGCTGCGCGCAGCACTGGAAACCCAGCGAACCGAGGAAGCCGCGACTCGCCGGCAGGCGGACCAACTGCGCGCCGAGCAAGCCACGCTGCAGGGACGTAGAAACTCATTGGAGTCGCTGATTCGCGAGCATAGCTACTCGACCGACACCGTACGCCAATTGTTGCGCACAAACACCATGGAAGGCGGACATGCGCCAGTGGGAGTGCTGGCGGATTTTGTCGAAGTTTCCGATCAATATGAAACGGTCGTCGATGAATTTCTGCGCGACGAACTGAATTTCATTGTGGTGAAAAGCTGGAACGATGCCCAGGAAGGCATGCGAGTCCTTAAGACGGATGTCGATGGCCGCGCCACGTTCCTGGTGCATCCGGATGACTCGCAGGCGAAGTTCTCTTTTGCTCCGGGCATGGTGGCGCCTCTCAGCGAGGTTCGCGATGGCGTGGTGCGATTGAAGGACTGTATTCGGGTACTGGATGGCTTCGGCAGTTCTCTGGAAGTGATACTGCCCAAACTGCGCAACGGCTACGTGGTGCCGAACTCTGAAGTTGGAAAGTCATTGGCGCTGGAAAATCCGGAGGCCTTTTTCCTTTCACCAAACGGGGAGTGCTTCCACAACGTCACCGTGACCGGCGGCAAGCCGAGCGTAGAAGGCCCGCTTGCCCTGAAGCGTGAACTGCGCAGCACGCAACAATTGCTTGCGGGGACGGAAGAGGCGCTGGCCAAGGTGGAGTTGGAAACCGTGCATCTGGCGCATACGGTGGTCGAGTTGTCGCAGCGGATCGAGATCAAATCTACCGAGCGTCGCAAGGCCGAGCAGGAATCGGCCCACACCGGCGCTGCCTTGCGCCAGTTGGAAGCTGAGGTGGGCCGGCTGGAGCGGCGACTGAGTGAGTGGACGCTGCAGGCAGAGCGCAATACCGCCGCACAGGCCGAAAAAACTGAGTGGCTTACGCAACGGCGTGAGGAAGTCGAACGCCACGAGCAGCAGAGGCTTCAATTTGAACAGCAGTTGAACGAAGCGCAAGGCTCGCTGGAAGCTCTTCGGATTGCCCGCGATGCGGCGCAGCAGCAAATGTCGGCGGCGTCCGTCGAATTGGCGGGCCTGGAAGAGCGGCGACGGAGCGCGGTCAGTTCTTCTGAGCGGCTGGATCGCATGGTGGGGGGACTCGAGCAGCGGGTGCGGCAACTGGAGCAGTTGATTGCGTCCGGCGATGCCGAACAAAAACAGCGCGTGCTGGAACAGGAGCGGCTGCAACTGCGCAGCCAGGAATTGGAGACCACCCGCGAAACGGCGCGTCAGCAGGCGGAAGAACTGGCGCAACAGTCGGCAGCGCTGCGCCAGCAAGCCTCCGAGGTCGAGCAGCAGGTGCGCTCGCTGCGTGGCGAACTGGAAGGGTTCCGCGATCGCCGCAGTGATGCCGCTGCACGAGCCGCACGCTTGTCTTCTGACCTGGTGCATCTGGAAGAGACCTGCATGCAGGACCTGGCAGTGCCTGCGGACGAGTTGCGCGCCGATGAGACGCTGATTCGCCTGGAAGCCGAACCGCTGGTCGCGGAAGAGGAAGCCTGCCGCGGCATCAAGCAGAAGCTGGAATCGATGGGCCCGGTGAATATGATGGCGCTGGACGAGTACAAAGAAGCTGCGGAGCGTCATGCCTTCCTGGAAACGCAGCGTAAGGACCTGATCGATTCGATCGAGAACACGCAGAACAGCATTCGCGAAATTGAAGTCGTGCTGCGCAGCAAATTTGAAGAGGCCTTTACGGCCATCAATGAGAATTTCTCGGCGGCGTTTACCCATCTGTTCGGCGGAGGTCAGGCGTTCATGAAGCTGACGGACCAGGAAAACTCCGACGACAGCGGCGTCGACATCATCGCTTCCCCTCCGGGGAAAAAATTGCAGAACATCCTTCTGCTCTCCGGCGGAGAGAAGGCGCTGACAGCGTTGTCGCTGCTGATGGCAATCTTCCAGTTCCAGCCGAGCCCCTTCTGCGTGCTGGATGAGGTGGATGCGGCGCTGGATGAATCGAATGTGGGGCGGCTTGCGAACATGCTGAAAAAAATGAGCATACACACGCATTTCATTGTGATTACACACAGTAAGCGCATGATGCAGACAGCTGATGCCATCTTCGGTGTGACCATGCAGGAGCCGGGCGTTTCGAAAATCGTGTCGGTTCGCCTGGGCCAAGATCGAGCCCTGGAGAGGGCCTCCGCCTGAGGCATGGGAGCGATGTCGGCATG
>JAJZCA010000147.1 GCA_021798735.1 Acidobacteriota bacterium
CCGTGTCCAGTCCCAGCCCGAAGGCAACGGTTGAAATTGCCTCCACGCCGTTGATGCGGCAGTATGCCGCAGCCAAGCAAAAATATCCGGACACGCTGCTGTTCTTCCGGCTGGGCGATTTCTACGAGTTGTTTTATGAGGACGCGAAGACCGCGGCGCGGGAGCTGCAGATCACGCTGACGTCGCGCGATAAGGAACGCGCCATTCCGATGTGCGGCGTGCCTCACCATGCCGCCGATCAGTACATTACCCGCCTGCTCCGGCTGGGCCATCGCATCGCGATTTGCGAGCAACTGGAAGACCCGAAGCTGACAAAAACCATTGTGCGGCGCGAGGTGACACGGGTGTTGACGCCGGGCACGGCGATCGATCCAACGCTGCACTCGGAACAGAACAATTTTCTGGCAGCGTTGTGCTTCGACGGAGACCCTGATGGAACACGGATTGGGCTGGCGCTGCTGGATAACTCGACGGGAGATTTTCGCGCGACAGAATTTCGCGGCCGCGATGCGCAGGATGCCGCAGCGCAATGCGGCGACGAACTGACGCGCTTCAATCCGGCTGAGATTTTGCTGGCCGAGACTGCCGGCGCGAATGCCGCGCAACTGGAAGATGCTTTACGCAGCCGCACAGTGACGCATCTGGAACCGTGGGTGTTGACCAAGGACTATGCAGTTCCACTGCTGGAGAACCACCTGGGCACGCGGGAACTGGCAGGGTTTGGGTTGGAGGGGCACACCGCAGCGGCGGTGGCGGCGGGCGGCATTCTGCATTATTTGCGGGCCACGCAACTGGGACAGTTGGAGCACATCGATCGGGTGCGTTATTACGAACACACTGGCTGTCTGCAACTGGATGCCGTGACGGTCCGCAATCTGGAACTGGTCGAGCCATTGATGCCGGATGCACGGCGTCAGACGACGCTGTTCCATACGCTGGACGCGTGCCAGACACCGATGGGCAAGCGCAAGCTGCGGACAACCATCCTGCGGCCGCTGCTGGCTTTGACGGCAATTCATGAGCGCCACGACGGCGTTGCCGAGTTGCACAGCGATTTGCAGATGCGCGAGCGAGTACGAGAAAGCATCGCAGGCATTCTCGATCTGGAACGATTGCTAAGCCGGATTTCGCTCGACAGCGCAGGGCCACGCGACCTGCTGGCGCTTGCCATCTCCGCTGCAAAACTGCCGGCGGTAGCGGCAGCGCTGGCGCCGCTTCAATCGGCAGCGTGGAAGCGAATGGGTGCGTCGCTCGACTGCCTGACGGACTTGCAGCAGTCGATTTCGACGACGCTGACGGAGCAGCCTCCGGTGCACTTGGAAGACGGCGGAGCGATTGCGGCCGGGGTCGATGCGGAGCTGGATGAATTGCGATCGCTCAGCTTGAGCGGCAAACAATCCATTGCGGCGATTGAGGAGCGGGAGCGCCAGCGCACCGGGATTGGATCGCTGAAAGTCCGCTACAACTCTGTGTTCGGCTATTACATTGAGATCACAAAATCGAACCTGGACCATGTTCCCGCAGAGTATGAGCGCAAGCAAACCCTGGTGAATGCGGAGCGCTTTACTACCCCGGAACTTAAGGAATACGAACGCAGCGTGTTGGGCGCGCAGGAGCGCTGCCTGGAGATTGAGCGGCGAATTTTTCTCGAACTGCGGCGGACGATCCTGGCGGCGAGCACGCGGATTCGAGCCAGTGCGCAGACCATCGGAGAGATCGACCTGCTGGCATGCTTTGCACATCTTGCGGCGGCGCGGCGCTATGTGCGTCCTGAGGTGGATGACTCTGGAGTTTTTGAAGCGCTGGCGGCGCGTCATCCTGTGATTGAGTGGCACATGGAGCAGGCGTCGGAGGGGCGGTTCGTTCCCAACAGCATTTATCTTGACACCGAGGGGCCAAGTCTTTTGTTGCTGACAGGACCCAACATGGGCGGAAAATCCACGTATCTGCGGCAGGCGGCGCTGCTGGTGATTCTGGCACAGATGGGATGTTTTGTTCCGGCACAGCGCATGCGTCTGGGAATTGTGGACCGCATCTACACTCGGATCGGCGCCAGCGACAACGTTGCCGAGGGTCGCTCGACATTTATGGTGGAGATGACGGAGACGGCGACGATTTTAAATACTGCGACGCGGCAATCGTTGCTGCTGCTGGATGAGATGGGGCGAGGCACAGCCACCTTCGATGGCATGTCGCTGGCCTGGGCCACGGTTGAACATATCCATGAAGTATTGTCCGCGAGAACTTTATTCGCGACGCATTATCACGAATTGACGATGCTATCCGGAATCTTGCCGCGGTTGAAAAATCTACGCGTGACGGTGCAGGAAAATCCCAAAGGAATTGTTTTTCTGCACGCGATTGAAGAAGGCGCGGCGAACAAAAGTTATGGGATTGAGGTGGCGCGACTGGCGGGGATTCCGCAGGAAGTGGTGGTGCGGGCGAGAGAAATTCTACGCCAGCATGAGCGGTCGGAGAAACGAGAAATTGAATCCAGCCACGAGCGGGACATGCAGATGACATTATTTACGCCGTTGTCGCAGCGAGTCGTCGATCAGATCCATGCGCTCGACCTGAATTCGCTGACTCCAATGCAAGCGTTAAATCTGTTGCAGGAACTGCAACAAGAAGTTCGCGAAGGATCGCCCACGATAGGGACGCAGGCATGAAGACGACCGTACTTCGCCATCGCGTTGGATCGCTGCTGATCGCAGGGGTCGAATCAACCGCGCTGACCGCGCTGGAAATGGCATGGCTGCATAGCTTGCAGCCGAGCGGAATTATTTTGTTTCGCCGGAACATAGAAGCGGCGGCGCAGGTGCATGGGCTGTGGCACCAAGCTGCATCGACCTTGCCGCAACCGTTCTTTCGCTGCGTGGATCTCGAAGGCGGAACGGTGGATCGGTTGCGCGACCTGATTGGGCCAACGCCTTCCGCAGCGGAAGTAGCCGCAACGAGTCGGCCTGCCGTCTTCCGAGCCCATGGCGCCCTCATCGGACGCATGCTGCACGCGCTCGGCTTCAATCTTAATCTGGCACCGGTGTTGGATCTGGCGCTGCCGGTTTCGCGCGGCGTGATGGGGACACGCGTCGTATCCGCCGATCCTGCCAAGGTGATTGCATACGCCAGCGAGTTTATCGCTGGGTTGCAGCAGAAGGGGGTTCTAGGATGCGGCAAGCATTTTCCGGGACTGGGTGGCGGAACCTTGGATTCGCACCACGCCACGCCGAGCATCCGACGCACCTGGGAGCAGGTTTGGAAGCAGGATTTGCAACCGTATCGTGCACTGGCTGCCGAACTGCCACTGGTGATGGTGAACCACGCGGCCTACCCAAAGATTGAGCAATCCACACGTCCCGCATCTCTGTCACGCTTCTGGATTGAGGATGTGTTGCGGGGGAAACTGCGATATCGCGGGCTTGTCATTTCCGACGACATGGAGATGGGCGGAGTGCTGCACCACGCGTCGCCGGAAGCTGCCGCGATTGAGGCCGTTGCCGCTGGGACAGATTTGCTGGAAATCTGCCATCGTGCCGACCGGGTACTGGCGACACATGAAGCGTTGCTGCGAGAGGCGGAGCGTTCGCCTGCTTTTGCACGCTGCGTGGACAGAGCGGCCAAACGCGTGGCCAGCGCGAAGCTGCAATTGCTGAAGAAGTCGGACTTGCCACGACCGCTTTCTGTCGCCGGACTGAAACAGTTACAAAACGCGCAGCAGCGGTTGCGCGAGAAAATCGTACGCGCGGCTGCGGAGACGGCGGGATGAAACAACCTTCCAGCGAGAAACATACTCCGCAGAAACGAAGCCGACCGTTGACTGTTGCCGGAATCATGAGCGGCACTTCCGCTGACGGCATTGATGTGGCGCTGGTTCGGATCGCGCCGCCGCGCGGCCCGCAAAGCGATCTTCCGCATCTGCGACTGCTGGCGCACGAGGCGGTTCCCTATCCGGCAGCGATTCGCAGACACATTCTGCAAATGATGAATGCCGAGTGTGCCTCCGTCGCAGAGATGTCGCGGTTGCATTGGCGGCTGGGACAGTTGTACGCAGACGCGGTGGAGTTGGCCTTGAAGAAACATCCAATGCGTCTGGATCTGGTGGGCTGCCACGGACAGACGATCTACCACCAAGGCGTTGCCGCGCCGTTTCTCGGCGGTCAGGTTGCGTGTACGTGGCAGATGGGGGAAGCTTCTGTCCTCGCGGCCAGACTTAACATTCCGGTGGTGTCGGATTTTCGGCCTGCCGATCTCTCAGTAGGCGGACAGGGCGCGCCGCTGGTACCGCTGCTGGACTATGTTTCGTTTTGCCACGCCACACGCAATCGCGTGCTGCAAAATCTTGGCGGCATCGCGAACCTGACGGTGATTCCGGCAGGCGCTTCGCAACGGAAAGTTTTCGCCTTCGATACCGGCCCGGCGAACATGGTGATCGACGCGCTGATGACGGAATTGTTCGACAGAAAATATGATGCTCTGGGTGCGACGGCGAGGCGAGGACAGGTGATCGAGCGAGTGGTACAGGATTGTTTGCGGGATCGATTTTTTCCTGCGGCGCCGCCGAAGTCGGCCGGAAGAGAACAATTCGGGCGCGAGTTTGTCGCGCGCTTTTTGGCGGACTGCCGGAAGCATAGTAAGCGGCCCCAGGATGCGGTAGCGACGGCGACGGCACTGACAGCGCGCAGCATTGGGCTGGCGTGGAAGGACTTTGTTGTACCGGCGCTGCGCGACTTGCCGACGGACTATATTGTTGCCGGTGGAGGGGTGCGAAATCTTGCCTTGATGGAAATGATCCGGCGCGAATTGGCAGCCTGGGGAAAAATCCAGATGAAGACAAGCGACGAGTTTGGGATGCCCGCAGCAGCGAAGGAGGCGATGGCATTTGCGCTGCTTGCGTATCAGACGTGGCATCGTCTACCGGGAAATTTGCCGGTGGCGACCGGAGCGGAACGAGCTGCGATCCTAGGAAAAATTACCTATGCGTAACCGGCGCTGCTTGTGCGCGCGAGTCTGGGCGCCGCGCCGCTGCGACGCTCTGCATGGATTCAAACCCAGGTCTCAAAGGCGAGACCTGGGGCACCCAGGCTCCGTGGCCCGGCGTTGCATGGCGATTGTTTGGCTGTGCGGCGTGGCCCTGTTGCTGGGATGCGGCCAAAAGCCCATTGACCCGAACACTGTCACAGTCGCGATTGAAAGCAGCCCAACGAATCTTGATCCGCGCATTGGATCCGACGCTCAATCGGAGCGAATCGACGAACTGATCTTCGACTCGCTGGTGAAAAAGGACGCACAATTCAATCTGCAACCGGACCTGGCGACCCGCTGGGAAATGCCGAATCCGCTGACGTACGTTTTTCACCTGCGCACCGGAGTGCGGTTCCAGAATGGCCAGTTTCTCGCGGCGCGCGATGTAAAGTGGACGCTCGACTCGATGCGCGATCACAGCATTTTGACATCGAAGTACCAGGCCTACAGAAATATTGCTTCGATCGACACGCCGGATGCACAGACCGTTGTCATCCACATGAGGCAGCCTGACGCGGCGTTGCTGTGGAGCCTTTCCGATGGCGCGCTCGGCATTGTTCCGTACGGAAGCGGGCGCGATTTTCAGCAGCATCCGATCGGCACCGGACCGTTTCGCTTTGTCAGCCAGGAGCTGGACAAGGAAGTGGTGCTGGAGCGCAATCCGCTCAGTTGGCAAGCGGTTCCGAAGATCGCGCGGCTACGGTTTGAAGTGGTCCCCGACGCGATGACGCGAGCGTTGGAGTTGCGCAAGGGGTCCGCGGATGCGGCGTCGAACGCATTGTCGCCGGACATGATCTGGTCGATGCGCAAGGACCCGAAGCTGGCGGTCGCGGAAGCGCCTGGGACCGTTGTGCAATATCTCACGTTCAATTTGCGCGACCGATATTTGCAGGACGTGCGCGTGCGGCAGGCGATTGCATACGCGATGAACCGGCCGCTGCTGATCGCAACGCTATTGCGCGGCATGGCGCGTCCGGCAGGCAGTCTGCTGCCGATGAACCATTGGGCGTACACGGGGGACGTGGCGCAGTACGACTACAATCCGCAGCAGGCGCGACGGCTGTTGGATGATGCGGGACATACGCCAGGGCGCGATGGCATTCGCATTCACTTGACGATGAAGACGTCGAACGATGAAGGAGCGCGAGTGCTTGCCATGGTGCTGCAACAGCAGTTGCGGGCAGTGGGAATTGCACTCGATGTACGCAGTTTTGAATTTGCCACATTTTATTCCGATATCTCGCACGGGTCGTTCGGCATGTACAGCCTGCGCTGGATTGGCGGCAATGAGGACCCGGATATTTTTCGCTATGCGTTTGCGTCTTCCAGTACTCCGCCACACGGAGCAAATCGCGGAGATTATTCCAATGCGGAAGTCGATGGATTGCTGCAAGCGGCGGCGGAAGAATCAAACCAGGCAGAGCGTCGTACCGCGTATGTGCGGGTGCAGCAGATTCTGGCAGAAGAGGTGCCAACTCTGCCGCTGTGGTTTCTTGATTCTGTCGTGATCTACAATCGGCGACTCAGCGGCGTCGAGGCATCTCCATCTGGAAATTTTTATTTTCTGGAAACCGCCGTTCCTCGTCCCGCGCGATGAGGAGACTCCGATTTGATCGATAGAAAGTCTTTCAGGGGCTGAAGCCCCCAGTTTTTTTTGCTGCGATTGCGGCCCGACTGAAGTCGGGCCCTGATGCTCGCCGCAGCGACAGAACTGAAGAATCCCAGGTCTCAAAATCGAGACCTGGGGCGCCCGGATTAAGACAGATTCTTCAAATCGGAAGGGTACCGGACGCAATTGGGGAGGGTCTCCTGGGTGGGCTGGAAAGGCCGGCGAGGCGCACGGTCAGCAGCATCGCGGGCACCAGAAAGACGGTGGAGTTGAGCACCCACATGATGACGCCGCCCGCCACCTGGTCCGAGAGCGGAGAGACGTGGAACGGGTTGGGCCCGGAAATATAGAACTGGTAGATGGGACGATTGCAGAATGCGAGAAACGCGGAGAGCGCCGTGTTCACAATGTCCGCGGAGAGAAGATACACCAGAACCATCCAGCCGTTATAGCGAGCGCTGCTGGGCCACGGATTCACCACCACCCACCAGAAAAGCAGTGCGGTGACGAGAAAACATACGTGTTCGAAGTCGTGGACGTTTTCGTTGCGCAAGGCAAAATCGTATGCCTTGGGAAGATGCCAGCCGAGAAAGACTGCATTGAACGCGAGCCAGGCGACGACTGGGTCGGTAAGAAAATGTCCGACGGTGCGCAACCAGCGGAGGCCGAGCAACGGCCCGGCAATGCGTTTGACGCTCCATCGGGGCAGTCCGCGCAGCAGGGGCACAACAGGAGCGCCGAGCAGCACAAGCGGCGGAACGGCCGACATCAGCAGAAAGTGCTGCACCATGTGCGCGCTGAGCAACGAGTCAGCGAATCCGTCGATGGGCGAGGCGATGGCGAGCCATAGAACCGCCATGCCGCCGAAAAAACTCGCGAGACGCTCGACGGTGAAATAGGCCGGCCTGGTCCGCCGGATCGCGAGCCATCCACGCAGGTAGATTGCGGACACAGCGATGACGCTGACTGTCAGCCAGAACGGCGGCGACCATGCGTCAAAAATGGCCTGCGTTGCGGTGGACATGGCATCCTCGCTTCGGTACTTACCTTAGTTCCCCCCACTCAAGCCAACCCGTTCGACTCGCCTGAAGGCTCGCTCAGGGCGGCTTGAATGGGCCACCCTCGGTCTCGCCAAAGAACAATGTATCGATGACGCGCTATTGCTGGCCGCGTTGCCGCGGCTGGGCAAGCGGCGCGCCTTTCGCCAATGGACGAGCCAGGTCCCGCGCCGGCATTTGATTGCCATTCAACGTTTCGAGAAAGCCGACCAGCGCGGTGGTTTCCTGCGGACTCAATGTGCTGCCATATGCGGGCATATTTCCGCTGCCCTGCAGCACCTGACGTATCAACTGGCTCTCCGTCATCTGCGTCGCAACACGGTTCAACTCCGGTCCGCGCCTGCCTCCAACGCCATCGAGCGAATGACAATTGCGACATTGCATTTGTTGAAACACGACCGCGCCGCGCCGTTCCAGCGGAGTTCTATCCTTCAAATATTTTGCCTGCACCGGGTCTGCGCTCCACGCATTCATGACCGGGCTCCACGGCGGATTTTCGCCGAGACTGGTGAGGATGGCGAGCGAAACGGCAATTGCACAGACCATCAATACGGCGACAGGACGACGCGACCAGTGTTTCTCGCCTTCTCCTGCATACAGCGGCAGCCCAAGCATCACGCAGATCACAGCAATGGGCGCGATGAGAAGAAGCGGCGTTTCCAGAGCGGGCGGAGCCAGCGCGAAGATCGCGTAGATCCAGAGGAACGCCACATCCGGCTTGGGCGCGGTTTGGATGATGGTGGGATCGGGTGGGCCGCTGGGCCCGATGGGACCAAAGAAG
>JAJZCA010000148.1 GCA_021798735.1 Acidobacteriota bacterium
CTCACTCCACCGCCGCGTCACTTGCCAGTGATCCTTCAGGGCGAGTCTATGTGCAGAATCCTTCCAGTGGCAGCATCGAACGCATCAACGCCAATGGTTCGGCGAAATTTTTTGCGACTGTCAGCCCAGGGAATAACGGAATCGCGTTTGGTCCCGATGGATGCCTCTACCTCGCGGAAACCGCAAGCGGTAGAATTCTCGCGTTGCATGAGCACGGTCACCCCGCAGTCATCGCCGAGGGCGTGCGTGGTGCCGGCATAACGGTCACGCACTCCGGAAACATATACGTGACGGAGTCGAACGACGCCGCTTCCTCTCCCGGCAAAGTGTGGCTCATTCGTCCCAACGGCAGCAAGGCCATCGTCGCCGAAGGTCTCAACGGCCCGACGGGAATCTCTCTTTCTCCGGATGGATTGTGGCTCTTCGTTGCCGAAAGCAAGGGACATCATGGCTACAGCTACCGGGTGCAGTCGAACGGAGAATTACGGTACGGCGAGCCGTACTACTGGTTCCACGTTCCCGACACCGCCAATGACAGCGGGGTTGGCCAGGTCTGCATGGATCGCGATGGATATGCGTATGCTGCCACGCGCATGGGCGTCCAGGTCTTCGACCGCAACGGCCGCGTCCGAGCCATTCTGCCGGTTGCTGCAAACCAGCTCGCTGGAATCTGTTTTGGCGGTGTCGATCTGCAGACCCTCTACGTCTCCACCGGCAACGCAGTCTACCGCCGCAAGCTCGAGTCTGTTGGATTTGCACCGTCCGCCGCGCCCATCGTACTTCCAGAAGGCTCAGCGGGATAGAGCAGCGCAGTTCTCGTAACTCGCGTTCTGCTCAGGCTCGTCAAGAATTCTAACGAGGACCTGCGGATTCAGGCACCTTGATTCCGCTTGCACTCGCTTTAATCGACGATGAACACCCTCGCTCCAGCGTCCGAAGAAACCCGGTGCCTGCCAGCTTGATCGCCAACATGAAAGCTCGAGCCCGCGCGCAGATCGAAGCTCCGTCCATCTCCCAATGCGATCTTCAACGATCCCGCAATGATCAATGCGATGTGGCCCTTGGCACACCAGTGGTCTGCGCTGTAGCCCGGTGTAAAGTCGACCATCCGAACGCATAACGTGTCGTCGATGACGGTCCGCATTTGCGCTGTGCCGCTCTTGCCCGGGACTTCTGTTACAGGTTCCGTCTCCCATTCAATCACGGTGAATGGCACCTGTTCGGTCTTCATCGGAGTTTCTCCACAACAAAAATCACAGGAATATGCAGGGCGCATACGCTACTCGATGCGCTCACGGTCTTTCACTTTACGCGCTGGAACTCCCGCATAGATCGACCACGGTTCCAGATCCTTCGTCGCCACCGACGCCAGCCCAAGAATGGCGCCGTCGCCCAGATTCACCCCCGGCGAAACGCAGGCTCGCGCCGCAACCCAGGCATAGCGCCCAACGCGCATCGGAAAAGAAATCACGGGGAATTTCGGATCGTTGGTGTCATGGGTTGCACCGCACAAATACGCCCCCTGCGACACGATGGCATGCGACGCAAGAACCATCGGTGCAGGATTGTAGAGTTCCGCACCATCGGCCACCATCACGGTATCTTCGCAGTTCAGGTTCCACGGCGCCCACACTCGCGAGGCAGGATAGAAGCGGCAATGCGGTCCCAACTTCGCGCCAAAGCGCCGCAGCAGCCATGCACGCCACACATGCGCAATGCGCGGCGACGGACGATACAGCATGATCCAAACGATGCTCCAAAGCTGCCGTTGCACGCGATTACCGAAAGAGTATTGTGGCGAAGTATAAGGATCTTTCCGCGTGCACGCGGAACCGCTCCCGGAAATCTTCCCCTCCGTAGGCGATGCCAGCGAACTGGAGGACGGGTTGGGATCCATGGGCCACGCTCGCTATTGCATGTATTGAAAGAATCGTACTAGCTCGCTGACATTTTGATCCAGATTATAGCGGGCTTCAAAGCAGGCACGTGCCTTCCGCTGCATCTCTTCGCGCTCTTCGATCGATAGCGTCAGCCATCGCTGCAGCAACTGTCTCGTGCCGTCCAGCGTGTCCGGAGCGACCAGCCCGGCGCCATCCGCGTGAATCTCCGGCCAGATGTTCACCTGGTCGGAAATCAATACCGGCCGGCTGCAGCCTAATGCCTCCGCCACAGCGATTCCAAAATTCTCCTGGTGCGATGGCAGCACAAATGTTTCGCTGGCGTGAAACGCTCCCCACTTGGCATCGCCCGTGATGAGGCCCGCCCAGTGCACGCGGTTGGTCATGTGGGCAGCTTTGACACGCGCCTCCAAACCGTCGCGCATGCCCGCGTCCGGGCCAGCCATCACCAGGTCGACATCGTGCGCGCTCGCGGCAATCGCAAGAAACGCATCGACCAGCAAATCGCATCCCTTCTTCGGATGGATCCTTCCCAGGTACAGAAAAAACCGTCTTCCCCGAGCCGCTGGACAGGCCGCGTAGAACACTTCCACCTGCTGCTGCGGATCACCCGGGGGCGTTTCCGCTCCATACGGAACCACCGCAGCATTCCACGGCGGCATGTTGAAACTCTGCGGTGCCAGCCGCTGCTCCGTGTCACAGGTGAAAAGAATCGATCTGGCATCGCGCAGCACGCGCCGCTCCGCCAGGTTCCAGTAGATCCACTTCTTGATGTGCTTCAAAGGATAGCGGCGCTTGAACCATGGATCCAACATTCCATGCGGAAATAGCACATACGGTTTGCGTCCATGGATCGCGCGCCACGTGCCATAGCTCTGGTATTGCCAGATGCCGTGAATCACGACTCCGTCAAAGCGATCGATGTTCGCACGCAGCCACGGAATCCATGCGCTGGAGTAGCCATAGGTTCCATTGCCCTGACCCAAAGCATGCACGGGAAATGTAATCTCGCCGAGAAAATCTTCCGTCGCATCGTCGAGGCACGCCACTTCGCCTTCCCAACCCAGGCGCGGACCTGCCGCCACAATGCAGCGCACCAGTTGTGCGGGCCCCCCGTATTCCGGATGGAGAGAACGGATCACATGCAAAACATGCATGGCTACGCGCTCTCCTTGATGTTCGGTTTCCTCATCCGGTTGACAGGCTGGTTGGCTTCCATACTTATTTATGTTCACTGGCTGATGTAAAGGCCTGCATCAATCCCCGCACATTGGCTTCGAAGCTGAATGTCTGGATTCGCTCCAGGCTACGCTCGCCCATCTTTCGACAAGCGGCTGGGTCCGCCAGAACATTTGCCAGGGCATCGACCAGCACGCCCACATCTCCCGCTGGAAACACGATGCCGTTGTCTCCGTCCTCCAC
This sequence comes from Acidobacteriota bacterium, assembly GCA_021798735.1. Lineage (GTDB taxonomy): Bacteria > Acidobacteriota > Terriglobia > Terriglobales > Acidobacteriaceae > JAKAAZ01. The sequence continues at coordinate 3,321 of JAJZCA010000148.1, forward strand.
CAAGTCCGGCTGACATCCGACCTGGTCGGAAACAACAATGGCTTTGCCTGCGTTCATCGCCTCATTCACCACCAGTCCCCAGGGTTCATGGATGGAAGGCAGCACGAACACATCGCATAGATCATAAAAACGCGGTAGTTCCGACTGGTTGCGAAAGCCGAGCATGGCAACACCCTCGCGATCCTCCGCGCTCGCCTGTTGCAAGCGCGCTTCGATATGCGGTCGCTGCTCCCCCTCCCCAACGATCAGCAAATACGGCAGCGGACGCGATGCGCCCTCCAATCTTGATCGCTTCACCAGTTCCAGATACGCATCCACCATATCGATACAGCGTTTCCTCGCCAGAAGTTTGGATGCAAACAACAGGACTGGCCGACCTGCTGTCAGGCCTAGCTCCTGACGCAACTTTTCCTGCGATGCGGAAGCCGCTTGGCATCGCTGCTGAAAGTAATCATTATCCACCGCATAAGGAATCGAAAAGACCGGAATATCCCGGCCCAAATGATGGCGCCAGTACTCCGTGTTCCGCTGGCCAACGCTGAGAACGCCATACGTAAAACGGCGCAAAATTCGAAAAAAAAGGTTCTTCACCGCCAGCCTTACGGGGCCGCGCGGATGATCGATCAGTGTCGAGTCCGTGCGTAGCAGCACCGGGATGCCCAACAACTTTGCCGCCGCCATTGCCATCCAGGAATTGAGTGTTGCATAGCCGTGGATCCACAACACGTCGAACCGCCCCTGCCGCAAGCGATGAAAGATGCCATGATTCAGCGGACGAAAAAACGAGACATCTCTGCCGTCGAGCAGTCGCGGTAAAAATTCGTGCTGGTATCCGCCCAGCAGCGGTACATCCCACTCCACAGACACACCAAACCCTTTGTCGTTATAGCTGCGCACCGAAAAGTCCGAGGTGTAGAGGACTGTCAACTCCAATCCAGGTTGCTGGGCAAGTAGCCGCAGCAGGGGTGACTGGTACTGGATCGGATGACTGAGAAGATAGGCAACTCGCAGCATAACTTTCAGCAGGTTGTATCGCTATAAAAAGACGCGGGCGACAGCATGTTCGTCCTTCATAAAACCTCAAATTCAAAGGCGTCACAGAAACGGAATCGCATATACCAGTCCGAGGGCAATGCCGATTCCACCGCCCTTGATCGCAGCTTTCATAGCGTGTGTCGGAACCATGATAATGTCATCGTTTTGCAGGATCGGATCGGACGCTTTTCCCTTCATGACCCGGCTAAGATTGACATGAATTTCGTGGCGGGTTGCGCCGGTGCTCCGGATGATACGAGTGTCCGAAGCTGCCGCCTGAAAGCCAACGTTGCCCGCCAGGGTCACCGCTTGGATCAGCGTCAACGGCGTGTCCGGCGTAATCGGATAGGCTCCAGAATGCATCACCGCTCCAACCACGTACACCACCCCCGTGCGCGGCACAATGACGCGGTCCCCGGGATACAGCGGAATGTTTTGGTCCACAGCATTGGCCGGATTGGAATTCAGGACCACCAGCAGCGGCTCACTCACGCCCTTGCGAAGAATGGAAATGCTATGGCTGGCATCTGCCTTTAGCCCTCCGGCACTCGACAGCGCATCGAACAGGCTCATTGGAGCAAACGCAGGGATCGCCTTGGGCGTGTTGACCTCTCCCATCACGCCGATAATGTCTACTGTCGAATCCGTGACAGAGATCAAAACGTCGGGATTGAGGATCATTTGCCCGTCGATCAATTTCTTGGCCACAAGCTGCTGCGCCTGCTCGACCGTCAGGCCGGCCACATGCGTGCTGCCAATCAGCGGCAAATCCACATTGCCATCGCCGGCAATGCGCGCACCCAATTTATAGTCAGGCACACCGTAGACGCTCACATTGATCGAGTCGCCTGGATGCAGGACGATGGGATTTCCCGGCAAAACTTCCGCGGGTGCCCGCTCCATCAAACCCTTATTTTCCGGGTTGGGGCTGTCGGCCTTGGTCGGCGCGGGCCCTTGAAACTGCGCATATCCAAGTGCAACTGGCCATACCATCGTCAGCATGAGAAGCGAAGGCAAAAAGCGATGGCGCAGTGCATACGCAATATCGCGACGAAACCGTCGAGTCATCGTGGTCGTCAGTCTCAGGGCGAACATCAGGAATCCTCCCTGCGCCAGAAGAACGGCCATTTGCGCTTGCCCATCCCGTTGGAAGGCGCGCGACCATTGGAATAGGAATAGCGCTGATATCCGTAGTAGCCGTAGTAGCGTTGCGAGGCCGCATCCACCGCGTTGATGACCGTGCCTCCCAGTCGCGTGCCGGCACGCAGCATCAGGTCGCGTGAGCGCCGCACAGAATGTTTGCTCGCCCTTCCATAGCGAACAACCAGCAGCACGGCATCGGCGAACGGCGCCAGAATCAGTCCGTCAGTAATCGTCAGCACAGGCGGCGAATCGATAATGATGTGCGTAAACCGCTGCTTGCACTCCTCCAAAAAGGCGATCATGCGATTCGACGAGATCAACTCTGTCGGAAACGGCGGAACTGGCCCACTCGGAAGCAGAAAAAGATTGGGCACTTCCGGGACCGTCTGGATCGATTCGTCCAGCGTGGTCGTCCCGGATAACAGTGTAGAGAGGCCGACCCGGCTGGTAATTCCGAAGCGGCTGTGAATCGTAGGCCGCCGAAGATCGGCATCGATTAGCAGTACCTTGGCCTCGCGGAACGCCAGGACCGCCGCAAGATTGCTTGCAACTGTGCTCTTTCCTTCGGCAGGCGTGGAACTGGTAATCAACACCGTCTGCGGGGGCTGCCCGACACCCGAAAGCAAAAGGGATGTGCGCAGCGACCGGAAGGCCTCAGCGAACTGCGAGTTGGGCTGCCCAATGACATCCACATTTTTTTGTGCCGCCGATCGCGTGTCCTCCGTAATCGTTCGCGGCAAAACTTTTCGGGCACGCGGAATGACAGCCAGCGACGGCAGCTCCGAAATGGTTTCGATATCGTGCACACTGCGCAGACTGGTATCCAGGCTGTCGAAGAAAAATGCCAGCGCCACTCCGCCGAACAGCCCAAACATCAGCCCAATCATCACCCGCGAACTGCGGCGCATTCCGCTCGGCAACAGAGGCTTGCGCGCATAGTCGACCACATCGATTTCGCTTGATTCCAGGCCCGCTTCAATCCCGGCTTCGCGCAGGCGGCGGAGCAAGCCATCGTACAGAGTGCGATTGGAATCGAACTCCCGCTGCAACAGTACGAACTGGATCATGTCGTCGCGCTTTTGATAGTCCTTGGCCTCTTCGTCCTTCAGTACATTCAGAGTCATCGACTCATTGACGGCAGCCGACTGGAACGCATTGTTCGATTCCGCAAGTACCCGCGTCTGCTCTTTGTCGATCGCCTTCTGGTTCTGCAGCATTTCCGCCTTCAATTGTTTGACGGCTGGATAGTTCGGTCCAAATTGGGAGATGAGTTGCGCGTACTGGGCTTCCAGATTGGCTTGGCCATTGCGCAGCGTAGCCAGCAGGGAACCGGCCCCGGTGCCGATCACCGCAGGGCTGCCGTCAATCAGGTCCGGATTCATCGACGTCAGCATACGGTAGCGCGCTTCTGAAACAATGCGGGCAATCTTCGCGTCCGCTGCGGCTTTCGACAGGTCATCCAACGTGTCCAGGTTCAGGTTGTGCGCCTGGTCGCCAAATCCGAGCACACCCAGCTTTCTTTGCAGCTCCGCCAGCTTTTGCTGCTCGGTTTCGACCGACTGCTTCAGGTCGTCCAGCTGCGTCGACAACCACTGCGAAACCCGTTGCGTCGCCGCGTAGCGCGTTTGGAAACTGCGTTCGATGTAATCGTTGATCAGCGTATTAACAACCCGCGCCGACAACTCCGGAGATAGGCTGGTGAAGCTAATGGAAATCAGTTCCGTCTTCGGGACGCGGCCAATCCCCAACCCGCCGCGCAGAAATCCAATCATCCAGTCCTGTACCGACGGGTCGTTCGGGTCGACGTGCGTCACTGTCGCTTTCGGTCCCAGAAAAATCGGGCTGTCTTCCAGCTTCAGTTCTTTCGCAACCTTCAGCAGCAGCGAGTCGCTCTGCAAGATTGCGACCTCCGTCTCCAGTCGCGTTCCCAGGTCCTGTGGACCGGAACTTCCATTGCCAATTCGGTACTCATTCGACGAGCCTGGACGAACCTGAATGGTCCCCCCCGAAACATAGGTCTTCGGGGTCGTAATCGCGCGCACAACGCCAAACACGGTTCCAATAAACACGCAGGTCAAAACGATCCACTTCCGCTTGCGCAGAGTTAGAAGGTTTTCCGCCAAAGCGTTCCCTTCCTCGTTCGTCACCCAGCCGCCGCCGGTCTGAAACGATCGAGGTTTGAATTCTTCTTGGGACGTTGCGTTGGTTTCGATTGGACTCATGCCAGAAAGGACCGCTCATTCGTTCTTGCGCTAGATGGCTGCATGGAGAGACTTCTGGAACCTCGGAGTTCGGACAGAGTTCGCAAAACTGTACAAAGGCAGTTTTCTTCTTTCCACAGCGAATCCCTGTTCGCCTTTTCCATGATTTCCCGATCCTCCACCCACTTGGTCTGAAGATCAGGACTGCGCTCATCCATATCCCTCAAACATACAACAACCCGCAGCCGATTCGGTCTCAGTGTCGTCGGATACAGCGCAGATTCACTCCCACGTCTTGGCGATAGTTACTTTTGAGGATAGGTGGAAGCGGAGGCACACGTCAATTCATCCAACCGCGCGCCGGGACTGCCTCCCTCGCACGCAAAGAATACAAGGGATAGCACAAGGAATTGGTTCTTTGAAATCCGCGGAAGCAGGACCTTTTGCCGACTTCAACCAATCGTTTGACCTCGCGGCTAGTCAGGTTCTCCCCCGTCTTGCGCGAAAAACTGTGCACTCGCGCTGATATGATCGTCGAGTACTGGCGTCTGTTGGCAGCAGTAGCTAGGGGAACGCCCAGAATGGATGTCAACCGTCCCATTGTCGTCGTCGGCTCCGGGTACGTCGGCCTGGTTGCGGCGCTTTGTTTTGCCGAAATGGGATACCGCGTGCTGTGCGTCGACAACGATCCC
>JAJZCA010000149.1 GCA_021798735.1 Acidobacteriota bacterium
CTCGATACGTTGCATGCGTGCTCAGGAGAAGTGCGCTCGACTCCACTGACACTGAGTTTGCCGCATGTCGAACACTCGCTCCATCTTTCGCCGCTGCTAGTTTCCGCCAACGGGACGACGGATGGTTCGGGCAAAACTTCCATGTCTCGGACATCTGCAAGAAAGGCGCATCGGAGCGACGAGATGGCGTCAGCGCCTGGAGTTTGGGGCTTGGCTCCTTTGCGCGTTTCTCTGACAGGCGCAACATTGGCGACTGTTGCCGGTACGCTCACCTCGTCTGGTCTCAATTTGAATGTCGATGGATCTGCCGATTTGAGGGATTTGAGTCAACTGGCCCGTGCGATGAATTTACCTGTCATCTCCAGCGGAATCCATTCTATCCGCGGCACTGCGCAGTTGGCGTTGACCCTGCGATCGAATTGGCTGCCGCAATCCAATCCGGCTGTTTTGGTGGAAGCGGTTCCCAACAACGCAACGAATCTATCCACACAGGCAGTTCCGTGGTTTGTTCCGTCGCAGTGGGAGGGTACGGTTCAAATTCACAATGCAACCGTACAACTCAGCTCATTCCCAGGTGCAATCCAAATTGCAGGCGGGCAGGTGAATCTGACCGACACCGCAGTGGAATGGGATGGATTGACGGGAACGTACTCGCACATTCCTTTCGACGGAAGCATTCGCTGGAAAACATCCTGTCCGGCTTCGCAGCCACCCTGCGCACGGACGTTTACGTTGCATACAGCGAACTTGAACGTCGATCGGCTGCAGGGAGTGTTGCGCCGCACCATCGCCGGGCCCGGATTGCTGGAGCATCTGAATCCGTGGGCTGCGGGCGCGCCGGAATTGCCCGAGATTACCGGGACCTTCAAGGCCGATATGCTTTCAGTGGGAAAGCTCTCGCTGAAAAATGCTTCCTTGCAGCTCCATCTGCAGGGGCATCGAGCGGACCTGGTTGCGATCTCCGGCAATGTGTTCGGCGGGATATTGTCCGGACTTCCCGATGATGCGAATGAGGGAGTCTCGAAGGGCAAAGCTGTAACAGAAGCAGGGTCGGCAAGCACTGCCGTTCCGGTGGTCGCAATGCAGGCAGGAGCCGGTTCAGCACAGTGGGGGGAGGGTGCACCGATCTACACACTGCGAGTGGCACTGGGAAATATTCAGCCAGACCTGGTCGCTGCGATGTGGCATGAGAAGTGGGGTCGCGGGAGCGCGAATGTCCAGATCCGCTTGAAGACGCGGGGATGGTCGACGGCCGACCTTGCACAGAATGCGTCGGGGAATTTTGCCATTGATTGGCGTGGCGGCGCGCTGGCCGCGCCGATGCCTCCAATGGAGTCTGCCAGCCCGGTCGCAGGTTCCCGAGGCGCAGTGAACGCTATCCCAGGCATTACGCGCTTCCAGCGGCTGCGTGCGGCGGGTCAGATCCACGACCAGAAACTCACGCTTGATTCCGGCCAATTGGCGTTTGCCAGCGCGACAGAGCGCAGGCAAGCTGTATTGCCGGGAATTCAGTCCTTGTCGGGAACGGTGACATTTTCGCGCGTGCTCGATTTGCAGATGCAACCCTCCGGCGTATCGGTTACCGGTCCGCTCGACATGCCGGCGATAAAGGCGAGAACCCCGAAAGTCCTGGGGAGCGCCGGCGCGACGAATTCCGAAAATCCCTAGCCGCCTGATTTGTCTAGCTGTTTTGTGTAGGTACCGGAGGCTATTTTGCGGGCACGATTGCGACGTCGACGAAATATTTCGTAGAGCAAGAACGCCGTGACGACAACTGCAAACAGAGTCAGCAACGACATGGAATGCAGCCCCATCCAGGTCAAAATTTCCGGACCGAAGTAGACGACCAGGATGGCTAGCACCAGGTAGTGCACAGCGCGTCCTGCAAAGACGGCCACCATGTACGGGACCACGCGCATCTCGAACACGCCCGCCCCAAAAGCAAACAGCTTGAACGGAAATGGCGGAGGCATGGCAGCGGGTACCAGCACTGCCAGCCAGTGATGGCGATCAAAACGCGCCCGCAGTTGGTCATACTTTGCCTGCGAAGTCCGCTTTAGCAGCACATATTCGCCGCCCGTGCGGCCAATGTAAAACGGTACCAGCGCTCCAATGGCGGAACCGAGCGCGCCCATGAGGGCGTAGACCCAGAAGTAACCTCGATTGCTCCACACGTATCCGGCAATGATCAAGTCCATGGGAATGGCGATCGAGCTGGAATCGATGGCGGCAAGCACGCCCACGCCCAGAAAACCCAGGGGCTTGAGGAACAGCAACAGCGCGAATTTCCAGTGGAGAAGATGCGACGAGAGTTTACGTATCATTGGTGATTTTATGCAGTGTTTTCACAACGCCGTCAATCTATCGTACAGGGCCTTTCGTCGCCACGCCCGCCCCCAGCCGGATCGCGTTTCCTATTCTTTTTGGGGTGTAGGGGCCGGTTCAGAGTGTTCCGTGTCGCCGGACAATAAAGCCAGCGCATGAGAGATGAGCGGAAGTATGGCTTCCAGCGACGTGACCGCCGCCTGCGGACTGCCCGGGACATTCACCACCAAAGTGGTGCCGATGGTTCCTGACACGGCGCGGCTCATTGGGGCAAATGGCGTCTCTTTTAAGCCTTCACGGCGCATGTGCTCGCCGAATCCGTCGAGGATGCGATCGCATACCAGGCGAGTAGCGTCGGGTGTGACATCGCGGAGGGCAATGCCAGTGCCGCCGGTCGTCACTATCAGTCTTGCGCGGCCAGCCTGCTCGCGAATCTCGGCGGCAATTTCTCCAAGCTCATCGGGGACGATCCGATTGTCGTTTACGGTAAAGCCTGCCTGGCGCAGACGCAGCGCGACTCCCGGGCCGGAGCGATCGCTCCGAAGACCTTGAAAACACGAGTCGCTGACAGTAATGACAACGGCCTTCACATGTGCGATTCTATCCTGCAAAAGGATGGTTTGGGTGCAGGAATTGCCCGTTGTTCGAGTCTGTAAACGACAAAGAATGAGACAATGAGAGCAGGACGCAATGTCGATACTGGTCTAGTGTGATGAGACTGCTGTAGGATCAGTGTCGTCCAATTTTGATGGCCGCAATCGAAACACCCCCGAGTCCGCCAGAGAAGCCAATCGAACCGAAGTTCGATCGTTTGCGGACACGTTACGATTCTCATTCGCCCCATGAGTTGCTCGATGTCATCGACGCTCTGGAGGGTGAGCGGCTGTCTGCCCGCGTGCGCGAAGCCATCTGGATCTCCTTGATCTTCCATCTGTTCGTGTTTTGGTGGATTTTCTATGGTCCCAAGCTGAAAATGTTTCGTCCCGCTACCGTTGTCAACACCATGCCTGCGGTACCCGCGAAGGCGCCGGAGAATGTCTATCTGGATATGCCTCCGGACCTGGTGAAGAAGCCGCCCAAGCCTACCAACATCATTTCAGACCAGAATCACACCGCGCAGACCAAAAATCCGACACCCGATCAGAAGACGATCGAGGAATTGCAGGCAATGCGCCGCGCCGGGAGGCCATCGCCGCCACCGCAGCCGCAGCAAAAGGCACAGCAACCGCAGCAGCCGGCAGCCCGGCCGCAGCAGCCAACGCCGCCGCGGGAGCAGGCCCGCGCCGTGCCACCTTCTCCGCCGGTGCATCGTCCCACTCAGTCGCTTCCGTCCGCGCCCAGTGCAACCCAGTCCGCCATGCAGCGGGAGCAGGCTCCGCAGCAGCGAGCGATGACAGCACAAAATCAGGCCACCAGTCAGCCGAACATGTCGGTCGGCGATATAATTCGCCAGGCGGAACGCAATGCGGCGCACTCGAATGGCGAAGCTGGAGATAATGGCGAGAATGCGCCGATTGCTCATCCTGGGGTTGCATCCGGCGTAGAAGTGCTCAGCGACACGATGGGGGTTGATTTCGGGCCGTATCTTCATCAGGTTGTACAGATGACGCAGTCCAGTTGGGACTTGCTGATTCCCGAAGCCGCTCGGCCGCCGCTAATGAAGCAAGGTACGGTGGCGATTCAATTCATGATTATGCCCGATGGCAGCATTAAACAGATGCAGCTGGTTCGGCCGTCCGGCGATGTATCACTCGACCGCGCCGCGTGGGGCGGCATCACGGGAGCCGGACCGTTTCCGCCGTTGCCGAAGCAGTTCAAGGGACCATACCTGGCCCTGCGCTTTTACTTCCTCTATAACGAACAAACCGGGCAGTACACGCGGCAATGATCGCTCCGGATGAAGCCGCACTGCGACGCCGTCAGGCGGTCGGTCTGGTATGGATTGCGCTGGCGATTATTCTTTTCTGCGCGATTCGCGCTGGGTGGCATGCCGTGTTCCTGGCCCGCTGGTGGAACCTGTGGTAGCGTTTGTGTCCCTTCTGCCGGAACTCTGAAAAGTTTGGGAAGTTTCCCTGAGAAGGTCTGCACGGAACGATGGACGGCGCCAATCAACAAAGTGAGTCGAAAAATTCCAGCTACCCCCTGGTGGTGTTGCATGGAGCGACCGCGAGCGGGAAAACCACGCTTGCCGTACAACTGGCGCAGCAATTTTCCGGCGAGATCGTTAGCTGCGATTCGGTGGCTGTTTACAGGGAATTGGAGATCGGGACGGCGAAGCCTTCGCGAGAAGAACGCGCTCTGGTTCCTCATCACATGCTCGACGTAGTTTCGCCGGATCAGCCGTATACCGCGGGGGATTATGCTCGCGATGCGCGCGCCGATCTTGCTGAAATCGTTGCGCGGGGGAATCTGCCCATTGTCGCCGGGGGAACAGGTCTTTATTTGCGCGCGCTGATCGATGGCCTATTTCCTGGGCCGCAGCGATTTGAGGCGTTGCGGGTGCGGCTGCGCGCAATGGAGAAAAAGCGAGGCAGCGGATATTTGGCGCGAATCGCACAGCGGCTCGATCCTGTCTCCGCCGCACGCATTCATCCGAATGACGTGCCCAAGCTGGTGCGCGCCATTGAGGTGACCCTGGCAGCGCGTCAACGGATGTCGACATTGTGGGGAGCTGGGCGCGATCCCTTGCAGGGCTTTCGCATTCTGAGACTGGGGCTTGATCCACCGCGGCCTGCGCTGTATGCGCGCATCAATCAGCGGGCGGCGGCCATGTTTTCAAGTGGGCTAGTCGAAGAAACCGAGCGATTGCTGGCCCGGTATGGCCAGGATTGCCGTCCGTTATTGTCGCTGGGATACAAGCAGGCGGGGATGCTGTTGCGCGGAGACCTTTCGCTGCAGGACGCAGTTGTTTCGACGCAACAGGGCCACCGCAACTATGCCAAGCGGCAGACGACCTGGTTTCGCCGCGAACCCGATGTTTGCTGGCTCGGTGGATTCGGCGACGATGCGGCAATCGCGCAAAAAGCTTTGGCACAGGTTGAAGATCATGTGAGCAGGGCGGGGAAGCGCGCGGTGATCTGAAGTCTTCTTTCCATACAGAATAAAAAAGACCGCTCGAAAGAGCGGCCTTTTGGGTTGGTAACTTAAGAAGCGAACTAAGCTTCGCGCACGCCGTCGAGAAAGGCACGCAGTTTACGTGAACGCGACGGATGCCGCAGCTTGCGCAGCGCCTTGGCTTCAATCTGGCGGATGCGTTCGCGAGTCACCTGGAAGCTCTGCCCAACCTCTTCCAGCGTGTGCTCGGAACCGTCTTCCAGACCGAAGCGCATCTTGATGACGCGTTCTTCGCGCGGCGTAAGCGTACGCAGCACCTGCGCTGTATAGTCCTTCAGGTTGACGCTGATGACGGCATCGGAAGGCGAAACGGCCTGGTGATCTTCAATGAAATCTCCCAAGTGCGAATCTTCTTCTTCGCCGATCGGCGTTTCCAGCGAGATAGGTTCCTGCGCAATCTTCAACACCTTGCGAACCTTGGCGACCGGAATATCCATGCGCTTGGCAATCTCTTCCGAGGTTGGCTCGCGGCCCAGTTCCTGCACCAACTGACGCGAGGTGCGGATCAGCTTGTTGATGGTTTCAATCATGTGCACCGGGATGCGGATGGTACGTGCCTGGTCCGCAATGGCGCGCGTAATCGCCTGCCGAATCCACCAGGTGGCGTAAGTCGAAAATTTATATCCGCGACGGTATTCGAACTTGTCGACCGCCTTCATCAGGCCGATGTTGCCTTCCTGAATCAGGTCGAGGAACTGCAGTCCTCGGTTGGTATATTTTTTTGCAATCGAGACTACCAGTCGCAGGTTAGCTTCAATCAACTCGCGCTTGGCCTGCTCGGCATCCATGTCGCCCTGGATCATCTCGCGCTGGGTGCGCTTCAGTTCCGCGACCGACACCCCTGCGTCGACTTCCAGTTTTTCGAGATCGCCCTTGCAGTTGCGCTGCTGACGGCGATACTCCTTGCGCATTTCCTCGCTTTTCGACTGCTCGTGTTTCTGATCGAGGGTGCGAATCTGGCGATCGAGCGCGCGCATGGCATCAACAGTCTTGTTGACCTTGTCAAGCAGCCGCTTACGTTCGGTGTTAGTGTATTTCAGTTCGCGAATGACGCGGGAAACCCGCACCAGCTCGCGACCAATCGCCCAACGGGTGCGGCGATGCTCCTTTGCTTTGCCCTTGTCCTTGGTGGAGATGCCTTCCAGCTTCTCGCGCAGTTGCTGGGCTTTCTTGTAGTGCTTGACCAGGGTGTCAATTGCGTTGGTTGTCAGTTTGGTGCGTGCCTGCAGGATTTCTTCGGTGAGCTCTTCTTCGTCGAAGGTGACCACTTCCTTGATGCTGCGCACGCCGCGCTTCAGGTCTTCGCCAATCGCGACAATTTCGCGGGTGACGATGGAAGAACGCGAGATGGCTTTCATCACGCGCATCTGGCCGCGCTCAATCCGCTTGGCGATTTCAACTTCGCCTTCGCGCGTGAGCAGCGGAACCGTTCCCATTTCGCGCAGGTACATGCGGACCGGGTCGTTGGTCTTCTCCATGGCTCCCGGAGTCAGATCCAGCTCGACATCTTCGCTGTCTTCGCTGTCCAGTTCGTCGTGTTCGGCAGCCAGCTTGGGTTGATCTTCCAGCAGATCAATTCCCTGCGTCCCGATGGTGGTCATCAGGTCGTCCAGATCGTCGGCGGAATTCACCTCGCCGGGGATCAGGTCGTTCACTTCGCCAAAGGTCAGGTAGCCCTTCTCTTTGCCAGTTTCAATAAGCTTCTGAAGATCGTCTTCGTATTTTTCGTTAATAGCCAAAGGTGCCCCTCGTTTTTGAGATGCTGATTCAGAAGTATGTTGTCCGTGGGCAAGACAATTTTTTGGATGCGGTCGAAGCCGCGACGGCAGGCCAGTTTGTTGGCGTAGCTATGACGCCAGGGCGCACGTCCCCATTCTAAGTAAAGATACCACAGATACGTGCCGAGGTGCCATGCGCCGCGGATTACAGTTCCGGAGTGCGGGGTGGTTGAGAGACGGCGTTAAATCGAACGCGGCACCGAACGAGGGTTTGCCTCGGTTTCCAGTTCAAAAACAGTGCGACGGTCGCTAGAAAGAACACTAGGGCCAGAAATAGCTCGGCCCACCAAACCACATAAGAGTACCGGGGAATCAGCATCTTGAAAGGGTTGATCACAATCGGGGCGATCCAACATGCCACCCAGGTCCCTTCCATCCGGTTCCGCGCCAATCTAACAAACAAAAAGCCAAGCCATGCCACGTATATATATATGCACACATCGATGACGACGCCCGCTCTGCCAAACACGTCAAAAGATGTGATTAAGTGACGCGGCACCTCGAATCTTGCCGACATATGCCGAATCATCGAATACAGCGACCAGCCTGAGACGACGATCATGAAAATCCAAAGGCCGCGCGGGATCAAGAACGATTGCGGAAGGATGTGACGGTCTGGCTGCCCGCTTTTTTCCATGGACGTGGATAATGTATAGCGGTCGCCGCTTTTTATCCTCGGACGGAAGCTCCGGAGAAGGACAGAATCGCGCGGCCCGGAACCGGAATTCCGTAGAACTGAGCTGGAGTGAAATGGCTCATCAGCAGCATATTATCCAATGACTCGCGGACTTCCTTGGTGGTGGGTCCGGAGACGATGCGGTAGTCGTATACGCGACCCGTGCTGCTAATCGAGACTTCTACCAGGACGGGATGCGAAAACAAACCGCGCGAATCCGTTCCGCCCACCGTATATAGGAACTGTGGAGTGGTGGCGATGTCTGGCGTGGCTTCCGTGGCCGCAACCGGAGGCGGCGCTGCGAAAGCGCCGACCATCAGTGCCATCACGCCCAGCAAAACCATGGCGGTGGCAAGACCGGCCGCGCCGCGCACCAACTTCGGAGACAAAGTGTTTTCCCAATA
>JAJZCA010000150.1 GCA_021798735.1 Acidobacteriota bacterium
CTCACGTCGACAAACCCGCTCCCGTCCGGCAAGCGAAGATGCTCATCGGCCCGATTTATATCGCCGCTGGCTCGCTGGCCCTTGAAGTAGAAAACGACGTTTGAGAGCGTATTCCGTTCCAGCACGTCCTGGTCGATCGAGAAGACACATGATGTAATAGCACCTGTTTTTTTCGTCGCTGAGATCTTATAGTGACCCGCTTTCTGCCAGGAAGAAAAGTCAGCCAGCCAGAAGGTGCGACCCCATTGGTCGACATGCCCTGCCGGCTTGAAAGGCCCTGTCAACACCACGCTGCCAGTGTCAGCGTCTGTCAGTATGAAGGTTTGCGGCGGATCCTGGCCGGCTTGGCTGCCGCCAGAGACAACCAGCGCTTGCTTCGTCGCCGTTGTCTCGTAGCCGACTTGGTCCACCACAACATGCATTTGTGCCAGACATGTTGCAGCGATCAGAGCGAAAGAAAGGTAGGCTAGGAATCGCAGAGTTTTGATTTTAGACGCCTCGTGCAACAGAATACCTGACAGGTTGGAGGATCGCATTCGATTTCACTCCCCCCATTTATTAATAATGATTAGAATGCCGGAGGAGGACCAATGAGCACAACTATTCAATCCCTGCTTCGGAAATTGCCTTTGAAGCATTCCTTTGTGAGAGGTCGGATAGTGAGGCGTTTGGCGCAGCTTCTTCTGCTGCTGGCTTTCCCGCTCGGCTTATTCCCTTCCGCAGCGCATGCCAAGACCAAGAAGTTTGTGATCGCTGCCTATGTATTCCCTCGCAATATGCTGCTGACTGCAGACCAGGTCGCCGCAAAAAAGCTGACGCGCATCAACTTTGCATTTGCGAATATCCGCCAGGGACGAATCGTGGAGGGCGATCCCTCCGATGCGGCCAACCTGGCCACGCTGGTTGAACTGAAAAAAGAAAACCCTGATTTGACTGTCCTGGTCTCAGTGGGAGGATGGCTCTGGTCGGGTCGTTTCTCTGACGCGTCTTTAACCGTTGCCAGTCGAGCCAAATTTATCGACAGTGTCGCCGACTTTATCACCCGGTACAACCTGGATGGATTGGACATCGATTGGGAATATCCCGGTATGGCGGGCGCCGCCGGAAACGTATTTCGCCCGGATGACAAGCAGAATTACACTCTGCTGTTGAAGCAACTGCGCGAGCGCTTCAACAGGATGCAGAAGCCGCTACATCGCCATCTCTACATCACCATCGCGGCGGGCGCATCGTCGGAGTTTCTTGAACATACAGAGATGTCCAAAGTGCAAAAGTATGTCGATACGGTGAACCTGATGGCCTATGACTATTACGAACCGGGCGACGACAAGCTCACCGGCAATCATGCGCCGCTTTTCGTCGATCCGGCAGATCCGAAAGGGATTTCTGCGGACAAGTCCGTGAAGGAATTTGAAGCGGCCGGCGTTCCCGCTGAAAAGATTGTGCTGGGAGTTCCATTTTACGGACACGTTTGGGGCCATGTAGGGGCAACCGACAATGGGCTGTTCCAATCGGGAGAACCCGTTCCGAACGCCTATGCGAACTACGACGCACTCTCCACCACGATGCTGAGCCAGGGATACAAGCGCTACTGGGATGCAAAGGCCTCGGCCCCGTATCTATACAATCCTCACACGCAAATATTTGTGTCCTATGAAGATCCGGAATCGTTAGCGCTTAAATGCAAGTACGTCATCGATCACAAACTTGCAGGCATCATGTTCTGGGAGTATGGAAGCGACCCCTCTGGCAAGTTATTGAATGCCATCGATCTTGGACTGGCTGCGAACCATTTGGCCTCTGGACAGGCGGTGACACAATGAGCGCCGGGCCTACTCTGGTCGCCACTCCCGAGACTGTGACGACACCGACATCGCGCATCGCTTCGATTGACGTATTTCGCGGCCTCACGATGATGGTCATGATCTTTGTCAACGATCTTGCCGGCGTCCATGGCCTTCCATGGTGGACCTATCACGCACACCGGGAACAGAATGTAATGACCTACGTGGACATGGTGTTTCCGTTTTTCCTCTTCATCGTCGGCATGTCGATGCCGATCGCCATTGCGGGGAGACTCAAGCGGAATCCTTCCTACATTTCCCTTTGGCAACACATTCTCTCGCGGTCTATCGGCCTGGTCGTGTTGGGACTTATTCTCGCGAACGCGGAGAAGGGCGATCCAGTTCGAATGGGTATATCAACAGCGATGTGGGCGCTGATCGGGCTAACAGGTGCCATTCTTTTTTGGCTGGTTCCGAGCCGTGACGCTCAGCATGTCCGCGTCTTTCGCGGTCTGGGATCGTAGGCTTCCTGATGATTCTCGGTGTGTTCGCAATCTTCCGGCGAACAACACACGGCGCCGCTGCATGGATCGATTTCTCCTACCCTGAGATCCTTGGCTTAATCGGCTTCGCTTATTTCTCGGTCGCCCTGCTATACGTTTCTACGCGGCGATGGCTGTGGGCTCCTGTCGCCTGGTTTGTTGCGCTGACGACGCTTTGCACATTGAGCACGGCGCACCTCCTTCATCTACCACGGCATTACCTGCTCTATTACTGGCCTTTGGGGGCGGGCGATTCATCTTCCGTCGTCATGGCGGGAATCGTCACGTCCATCATCTTTCTTGGCAAACATCGCTGGCAAAAACTTCACCAAAGGATGTGGATGGCGCTCGGTTTTGCTGTCGTCACCCTCGCTGCCGCGTGGATGCTCGCCCCGCTGGGCATTTCAAAAATTCGCGCCACACCGACCTGGTGTCTGGCAAGCGTAGGCGCCAGCGTACTCTGCTTCATGCTGCTCTACTGGATATGCGACGTGATGGGAATAACGCGATGGGCGTTTTTCGCAAAGCCTGCGGGCGAAAACACCCTGCTGACATATTTGCTGCCGGATATCTATGCCTATCTCACAGCCTTTGTCGGATTTACCTACCTGGATCGGTACTTCCAGGCGGGCGCATCGGGTGTTCTCGGCGCGGTCGTCTTTACGTTCGCAATTCTAGCGGTCTCGGCAGCGCTAACTCGTATGCAAATACGCCTGCAACTCTAAGAGCAGCGCATAAAGATTATGCCGGGCCGAGTGGCACAATCGCGGAGGCATGGGGTAGCCTAACGCATCCAGTCGTCCAAGGCTCCGCGAAGAATCGCGGCGCGCAGGTTTCCGATGTCTGCATGTAAACTGCGATCGCGGTCGAGTTTGGCGACAACGCTCCGCACCTGGTTCCATGCGGCTTCCACGCGCAGAGCTGGCTTCAGTGGCTTACGATATTCCAGGCCTTCGGCCGCCGCCATCAATTCAATTGCCAGCACCGACTCCGCGTTTTCGACAATCTGCCGCAGCTTCCACGCCGCCGTCATGCCCATGGATACATGGTCTTCTTTTCCTCCGGAGGTGGGCACGCTGTCGATAGACGCCGGGTGAGCAAGCACTCGCGCCTCCGCAAGCAAAGAAGCGGCCGCCACATGCGGAACCATGTAGCCAGAGGAAACGCCGGCATGTGGCGTAAGGAAAGGCGGCAGTCCCTCGTTTAGATCTGGGTTCACCAGCCGATCGATGCGGCGCTCGCAGATGCTTATCA
Organism: Acidobacteriota bacterium; assembly: GCA_021798735.1. Classification (GTDB taxonomy): domain Bacteria; phylum Acidobacteriota; class Terriglobia; order Terriglobales; family Acidobacteriaceae; genus JAKAAZ01. Next base: position 3,581 of record JAJZCA010000150.1, read on the forward strand.
GGTCGGTCAACACAATCGCCGCGTAGTCGAAAGCATATGCAAGAGGAGCGCCGTGAAAATTGCCGCCTGAGATAATCTCATTCCCGGCGGAGGCGGATTTCTCTCCTACGACAAATACTAATGGATTATCTGTCGCCGAACCCATCTCAATTTCGAGAACTCGCCTTGCCTGTGCCAGCCCATCCAGAACGGCCCCATGCACCTGCGGCATACATCGGAGACAATATGCATCCTGCACCCGCGGATCATGCTCGCGATGGGATTCGCGAATCTCACTCTCCGCTAACAAAGATCGCAGATGCCGCCCTGCTTCCAACTGGCCGGGATGAGGTCGCGCGGCCTGAATTCGCGCATCGAAAGCGGTCGGCGTTCCCTTCAATGCTTCCAGAGTCATGGCGCCCGCCAGACTTGCCAGGCGGGCGATACGTTCAGCTCGCAATAATGCCAGCCCTCCCACTGCAGCCATCGCTTGCGTGCCATTCAGCAAGGCCAGGCCCTCCTTGGGCGCAAGCTTCAAAGGCTCAATGCCTGCCTCCAGTAATGCGCCGCTCGCGGCAACTCGGTTATTCCGATAAAAAACTTCTCCCTCGCCGATCATTCCCAAGGCAAGATGAGCCAGCGGGGCCAAGTCGCCACTCGCGCCGACAGAGCCGCGAGCTGGCACCACTGGACATATATTATTTTCGAGCATGGCCAGCAAGTGTTCCGCCACCACAACGCGAGCGCCACTGGTACCCTTCGCCAGCACATTCGCCCGCAAAAGAAGCATGCCGCGAATCTCCGCTTCTGCCAGCGACTCGCCAACGCCGCAAGCATGGCTGCGCACCAGGTTCAATTGAAGGTCGGCCAGTTGATCGTGAGGGATCGTCACCTCCGACATTTTGCCGAAGCCAGTGTTGATGCCATAGACCGTTGCCCCTTCGGCGAGATAGCGCTCGACCACCGCACGCGACGCCTCCATACGCCGGCGCGCTTCCGGATGCAACACCACCGGCATCCTCTCGTACGCCACTGCGGCAAGCTCTTCCAGGGTCAGCGATTGACCGTTCAATGCCAGCGATGAGGAATACAATTCGTTCTCCTCTTCTATTTTTTCAATGTGTAGTGTAGATCGTTCACAGCGCACAACCTCTCGGCTGCGCTTTCCGGCGTGATGTCCCGCTGCGGCATGCCCAACATTTCAAATCCAACCATGAACTTCCTGACGGTGGCAGATCGTAGAAGTGGCGGATAAAAGTGTGCATGAAAATGCCACTCCGGGTGCGACTTGGAATCCGTCGGACTCTGGTGAAAACCCATCGTGTAAGGAAAGCTGGTTTGAAACAGATTGTCGTAGCGCGTGGTCACTCGCTTCAAAATATCCGCCAACCCCGCTGTCTGCGAAACATCCATTTCCATCAGCGAACCATGATGGCGGCGGCTCAGTATCATTGTTTCAAAAGGCCAGATCGCCCAGAATGGCACAAGCGCAACAAACTCCTGATTCTCGCAGACGATCCTTTCTGCAAGCTGCAATTCGCGCTGCACGGTATCGCACAGGAGGCAAGTTCCGTGCGCATCCAGGTAGGCAAGCTGCGCGGCTTGCTCTACCTGCGGCGCATCCGGGACATGTTCAGTAGACCAGACCTGGCAATGCGGGTGTGGATTGCTCGCGCCCATCATCGCCCCGCGGTTCTCAAAAATCTGTACGTAGTTGATTTCCGGCCGCTGGCCTAGATTCCGATATTGCTCGACCCATGCTTGAACAACACGCTCGATGTCCTGCTGTTGCATCCGTGCCAGCGTCAGATCGTGGTCGGGATGGAAGCAGAGGACACGGCAAATTCCAAGCTCTCGCTCAGCCCGGAACAAGTCATCGTGCGGCGCATCCGACAGTGGAGCAATATCCGGAAGCAGAGCAGCATAATCGTTATCAAAAACAAACACGTTTTCGTATAGCGGATTTCGATGTCCGCCAGCGCGCGTATTGCCCGGACATAAATAACAAGTGGGATCGTAATGAATCGCCGCAGTGGACTCTGTCTTGGCAATTTCCCCCTGCCACGGGCGCTGAGTACGGTGCGGCGATACCAAAACCCACTTGCGAGCTAATGGATTGAAGCGACGATGTGGAGCCTGAAGCCAGGTCGATGGCGGCATAGGGTGTCTGCGGCGGAAACGCCATTACTCATGCTAATCGATGTTGGCCTTCGCTGCTCTTGCCTAGAGTGTTGCGATGAATGCCGTTCGACGGCAGCGCATACCGGCTGCCGCGCAGGGCTGCGACTTCCAATCTTGCCCATTCAACCCACAGGTTCAGGTCCTGTGTTTCTTTCATCATGTCTGCAACACAGCCATCCTCGACACTCGCTGAAGTTTCCATGAAGTAGAACTCCCGCGTTACTTGGGACCGCAGGAACTCCGTGCGCGTGACTCCGCGAACAAGTCTCATACCGGACAACAGCGCAGTATTTACGCGCCTGAGTCTCTCGTCATCTGCAATTCCGTAGGGCGCCGTGGAGATCGGCAACAGTTCACCTGCCTGCGCTCTCTCGAAGAATGCTTCCCTATAGGGAGATACTGCGGAGAACACCACCGACCCGTCTGCTGTGATGCTATCGACATGAAAGCGATCTCCCGCGACCGACTGTTCCAGGAAAAAACTGCTCTGCCTGTCGCCCAATTCGTCCAGACCGCGCCAAACTTGCTCAGAATCGTTCAGTTCCCGAGTTGCAGAACCCAAGAGTACGCCTCGCGGTGTTAATAGCCAAGGCGTTGGAACAGATTGCATGAATAATCGCAATTCGTCATAGTTCGCAACCGAGGTAAACGCAGGCACGCGCATTCCCAAGTGAGCGGCCTTGATCCGCGCAGCCAACTTGTCACTAAAATACCGGGCCGTGGTGGTACCCATGCCAGGAATCCGCAAATGCTCCCGCAGCGTAGCCGCGACCTCGACATTGAATCTGTCCAAAGCAACGATGCGCGCGAATCTCCGAGACCGCGCAAGGTAGGTCACGGTATTTGTGATTTGCTCCAGGGTCATGCCAGCAGGCATGCTGTGCAGTTCATCGATCGCATCCAGCGGCCACCCGGCATCACGATGTTCGTCGATGGTCAGCAAAACCACCCGACAATCAAGCGTTGCCAACTCCTCCAAGAACCGATGGCCGGTGTTGCTGCCAGCAATACATAAAACGATCTCGCCGTCTGGACTGTTCATCTTCATATGGGCGCAAGTATAGCCCCATATGAAGACAGGATGAAGCGATTTGGCCTTCTTTGCCTGCTCAATGGAGATCATTGCAGGCATGAGAATATCCATCACCGGCAAGATAAGTAAAAAGGTACTTGCGGCGAATCAGTATGATATTGGCTATGGCTTCTGCGCATTTGCTCAGTGGAGCACGCGTTCTGCAACTATTCGATGAATGGACTGCGCGCTGGCACCAACACCCTTTCGCACCGGAAATGAAGGACCCGTCAAATGCCGCGATCGAGGGGCTACATCGCGCCAATTATGAACTTTGGCACCAGGAGGACAAGGCCCGCGACCGTCTTGCCGGAGATGCAGCAATCGCCGCCGCCAAGCGCGCAATCGACGTGATCAACCAGCGACGGAACGACCAAATGGAACGCTGCGATGAACTTCTGCTGGAAGAGTTGTCGGCGGAGAGGCTGCCCAATTCCCAGGCGGAGTTGCATTCTGAAACGCCGGGGCTGATGCTGGATCGACTGTCCATTCTCAGCCTGAAGATGTACCACACCCGTGAGGAGACAGAACGGATTCCATCCCCCCCAGGTCATCGCGAACGGAATCTGCGACGTTTGGCGATATTGGAGAATCAGCGGAAAGACTTAGCAACCTGCCTGGATAGCCTGTGGCAGCGGGTGTTACATGGCGAGGCTCGCTTTCGGGTATATCGCCAGATGAAGATGTACAACGATCCTGACCTGAACCCAGTTCTCTACGATAAGTCCACGAACTAGTAGCCGCTGATTCTGCTCCTACTGCTGCGCCGATCCGGAACTTGCTTGGCTATTTGCCGGCTGATTCGACTGTCCGGTCGTGGCTGGAGTCGAATTCGTTGTGCCTTGAGGATTGCCTTGCACACCCTGCTGTCCATTTATATTTTGCGCATTTGAAAGAAGTTGAATTTCCACGCGCCGATTTTTCGCGCGACCGCTGGCACTGCTGTTGCTGGCAACTTCCACATCTTTGCCAATCCCGATCAGGTAAAACTTGTGCGCGGGCACATTGTATTTTTCGGCTAGATACTGTGCGACCGCCTCCGCACGCCGCTCACTCAACTGGTAGTTGTAATCCTTGTTGCCGGTCGAATCCGTCCCGCCGGTAATTTCCAGAATGTACGACTTCGTGTTTGCGAGTTGACTGGCGAAGTTATCCAGATCTGCCTTATCGCGAGGGGCGAGTGTGGCCTTATCAAAGGCGAAATGGACATTGGTATCCGCGACTTGATGATAGGTATCGAGATTGCTGACGACGCTTTTCAGTGTGTCAGCGTGATTCATGGCTTCCTGTGCGGACTGCTGCGCCTGGTTCGCTGCCTGACCCGCAGCTAGCGCTTTTTGATCCGCAGTGTTGGCGGCGGTTTGTACCTGCTGGATACCCTGCGTGGCCCGATTATCCACATCTTGTAAATTGCGGTGGTTGGCGGCGGTCTGATCTTCCAATTCGTTCGTATGCTGGGTCAGCGGGGTGGTCGGCGTGCG
>JAJZCA010000151.1 GCA_021798735.1 Acidobacteriota bacterium
AACAGGATGTGTTCCCACCATATAGGCTCCGCCCACTTCATTGGTGCTGGTGTCAATTTCCGAGATGGAGGCGCCGTCGTAATTGATTGCGAAAATTTCTCCTCCATCCGGCTTGAGCACGAGGTGAGTGGGAGTTTTGCCGACATCGAGGATAGCCAGCAGCGCATCCTTGGAGATCACCTGTCGAGTTGACAAGCGGTCTCGAGGAGAAGCTGGAGGCAGCGTTGCCAACGCGATCGCCATGACTTGATGACCGTTGGAACATGCGACAAATGCTTTGCTGGAGTCGGGAAGGATGGCGATATCGGTTGCGCCCGGACATCCACTCCACACGCTGCGCACGCGATTTGTCTTCGCGTCGATGACGCTGACACTGTTGCCGACCCGGTTCGACACGACCACGGCATTTCCGTCGGGGCTGGCAGCCGCGACACCGGGACCCTCACCTACTCCGACGGCGGCAATTTCACGACGCAGGTTCAAGTCGAGCACAGAAACATTGTTGGAGCCGGAGTTGGCCACGTACGCGCGCGTTCCATCCCCACTAACAGAGACAAAATAGGGCCGTAGATGAACCGGAATGGTCGCGACCACGGCATTTGTTTCCGCGTCGATAATGCTGACAGAACTGCTGCCGGTGTTCACGACGTAGACTTCATTGCGCTTGGCGTTCACTGCCACTCCCGTCGGATTGGAGCCCACGGGGATCACTCGATCCTGGCGAAGATTCACCACGTCGAGCGCTGTGACCGTGTTGCTGCCGCCGTTGGTGATGTAGGCATATTCACGGTAGTTTGCAGGATAGTCCGGAAATTCGTGCGAGCGACAGCCGGCCAGAGAAAGCAAAGACGTCGCAAGCAACAGGGAACACAGCAAGCGCGGAAAGAACGCGCTGACATCTTGCTCTTCTGTTGCATATCTGGTTTGGTAGCGCGGCGTCATCCGTTGTCCGCTATCTGATTTTGGCAGCATGCGTACCCGCCGCCGCAAGGCCAGACGCTTCCTGCTCGATGCGAATGCCGTCGGGAACATCGCGATGGAGAATGTGAGCAATCTGACGAACCTCGCCCATCATATCGGCGAATTGCTGCGGATAGATCGACTGCGCGCCGTCGGAGAGAGCCTTGTCCGGTTGATGATGGACTTCAATCACCAGACCGTCGGCGCCCACCGCGACCGCAGCCCGGGACAGCGGAACCACTTTGTTGCGCTTGCCGGTGCCGTGGCTGGGATCGACAATGATGGGCAAGTGACTCAGCCGCTGCACCGCAGGAACGATACTGAGGTCAAGCGTGTTGCGAGTGTGATCGATAAATGTGCGGACGCCGCGCTCGCACAGAATCACCTGATAATTGCCTTCGCTCATAATGTATTCGGCAGCCATCAACAGCTCTTCCAGCGTTGCCGACATGCCGCGCTTCAATAGCACGGGCTTGCGGGTGCGGCCCACTTCGCGCAGCAGGGAATAGTTCTGCATATTGCGCGCGCCGATCTGGATGACGTCCGCATATTCCTCGATGAGCGCCAGCGATTCTCGATCCATGGCTTCGGAGACGATGCGCATGCCGAATGCGTCGCGAATCTCCGCCATGATCTTCAGCGCTTTTTCGCCCAGTCCCTGAAAAGCATAGGGGGATGTGCGCGGCTTGTACGCGCCTCCGCGAAAGAACTGTGCGCCCGCCGCTGCGACCTGCTCCGCGATGATGAATGCCTGCTCGCGAGTTTCAATCGCACACGGCCCGGCCATAATCGCCAGATTTTTTCCGCCGACGCTGGCGTTCGTGCCCGGGAAGTGGATGACCGTGTCTTCTTCCTTCACATCGCGGCTGACCAGTTTGTACGGCTTGGTGACGCGAATCACTTCGGCGACGCCGGAAAACTCCTCCAGCGTATCCTGACTGATCGCTCCCTGATTTCCAGTGATTCCAATGGCAGTGCGCAGCGCGCCAGGCATCGGGTGCGCACGAAATCCCAGGCTTTCAATGTAGTTGCAGACGGCGCGGATTTCTTCCTCACGGGCCTGCTTTTTCATGACAATCAGCATCGGGAACCTTCCTATCTTTTATTTATCTCGCGGGGATGATCGAAATATTTGTCTGCGTTACACAAGGCTCATGGCCCGGCGCAGAAGCGGCTTCTTAACAGATGAAAACGATATTCGCTAGCCGCGCGTGCGACGCCAGCCCACCAGGACCGTGCCTAGATACCCCAGTTGCAGCAACCAGGTCACCAGATAGGCCAAGACTAGATGACGGTGATTCATGTGGAACTCCTGATTCGTGATCCTAACTAAGGTTGATAGAGTAGTGTACGCCAAGAGCCTTTAAATCCTGTCATTCGGCGTTCAAAATCGTCTCGAACAGCAGCAGGCAGAGCGTCATGAAAATGATGTCGTAGCCACCCAGCATTTTGATCCACAGACCCGGATCGGACTCCCCTGTCAAAATGGCGGATGTGGACTGCACCATCGCCAGCAGCGCGGGAATCGAGACAGGGAAGAGTATCAGCGGCAGCAGCATTTCTCGATTGCGGGTGCGCAGGGAAAGCGCGGCAAAGAAGGTGCCGTTCACCACCAGCGCCAGCGTGCCCAGCGGCAGTACCAGCGCCATCCACCAACCCTGACCCAGCGCCTGCAGATTATAGAAGATGATGAACAGCGGGCCGAGTACTACCTGAATCATGGTGACGAAGAGAAAATTTGCCAGCACTTTGGCCAGAAACAATGCGCTGGCTGGACTGGGAGCCATGCGTTGCGCGTCGAGCACCTGATGCCGCAGTTCGCGGGTCCAGGTCTGGTTCAGCGCGGTTGTCGAGGCGAACAGCAGGGCCACCCACAGAATGCCGCCGGCAATCAGGCGCGAGACCGCCATCGTGGGATCGAAGGCAAAACTGAAGAGCACCACGACCAGCAGGGAGAAGAACAGCATCCCGTTGATCGCGTCTTTTGAGCGCCATTCCAGACGCAGATCCTTCGCCAGATGAGCCCAAACGATGCGCGCGTAACTCATCGGCTTCCACCTTCGGAAATGGCTTCTGCCGGACGTGTCAGGTCGACAAGCTTCGCTTCGGCGGCTCGCAGATAGTCCGCAGGGCGCAACACGATTTGCATTCCCCGTGTACCCGCGGAGACAGAAATGACATCGAACAATTCGATGGATTCATCGGCGAATACCGGGTAGGGCTTTTTGCTGGCAAAGACGGTGACGCCGCCACGAATATACCCGGTCAGCGGCTGGACTTCCTTAATGGGTACCATCTCAGCACGGCGACCGCCGACGACGGCTGCGAGCTTTTTGAAGTCCAACTCGTCGGCAACAGAAAGCACCGCGAAGACGATGTCCTTCTGATCGACGCGACACAGCAGTGTCTTGAACACCTGCTCCACCGGCATGTTGATTTTTCTAGCGACCGTTTCCCCGGAGAGATCCTCGGGGTCGACTTCGTATTCGCGAGTTTCGTAGCGAATCTGGAGAGCGTCGAGCAATCGGCAGGCATTCGTCTTCATGCGCGCGGCTCCTGTGCTGCGCGTATTTCGGTGTGTACATTTGCCGGCGGAAAATATTCCATAGTCGCGATCTGTCCCGCTTCCATGGTGCAAAAGCAGTCGGCGATGGGGCGGGCCAGATCGGGCTGATGTGTGGTTAACAGAATGGTGTTGCCGGCCGCGCGCAACTGATCCAGGACGTGGAGCATCTGGTTACTGCTGGCAATGTCTACGTTGGAGAACGGCTCATCCAGCAGCAGCAGGTCCGGCTTCGCCATCAACACCCGCGCCAGCGATGCGCGTTGCCTCATGCCTTGCGAAAATTTGCCGACGGGGCGATTCAATGTCGGATCGAGGCCCACCATGGCAAGCGATTGCTCCGGCGTCCATCGTCCAGCCGGGAGGGAGTCGTCTTCGTACAAGCTGGCGCTGTAGCGCAGGTTTTCCATCGCCGTCAACTCGTCGTACAACATGGAATCGTGGCCGAGATACCCAATGCGGCTGCGCACTTCGGACACCTCACCGCTGCCGAGGATCGTCATCTTGCCGAACGTGGGCCGCGTCAGGCCGGCAAGGTTTCGCAGCAGCGTGGACTTGCCGGCTCCATTCGGCCCCAGAATCACATAGCTTTGGCCGGTATGAAAGTCGACCGTGACCTTACGCAGTGCCGCAAACGTGCCATAGAGTTTTGACACTTCGCGAAGTTCAATGGCGTTGGTGGCGACAGGCACTCTTGGAGTATACGGAATGTCCGCTACGTTCGAGACGCTCACCGTCGGTTTTACGCTATCGAACAGGATTTGTGGCGAGGACCCATGCCTTAAGAAAACACACATGGAGCGCATGTCTCTTGTGATTTTCCTCACCGGAACCGCTGAATTTGCCAAGGTATAATCGGGCTAGCGAAACGATGCATTCGTTGCGTGGGAACATCACCCTGGGAGCACGAGGACAACATGAGCAACAATGGCCATCATCTCGATAAAGCAGCAGTCAATCCCACCACGAAAGTTCCTACAGGACGCGCAGACTGGATTGTCAAGCGGCGTGAAGAAGCCGCCAGGACGGGCGATTGGAACATGTCGCAGATGCACTTCGCGCGGCAGGGAAAAATTACGGAAGAGATGTTGTATATCGCGCAGATTGAAAAGCTGACACCGGAATTGATTCGGGATGAAGTGGCAGCGGGGCGGATGATCATTCCCGCCAACGTGAATCATCCTGAGCTGGAGCCGATGGCGATCGGCGTGGCTTCAAAGTGCAAGATCAACGCGAACATCGGCAACTCCGCCATCACATCGAACATTGACGAGGAACTGCGCAAACTGCACACCTCGGTCCACTTTGGTGCGGATACGGTGATGGATCTTTCGACCGGCGGCGACATCCACTCCATTCGCGAAGCCATCCTGCGGAACTCTCCCGTGCCGATTGGGACCGTGCCGATTTACGAAGCGCTGAGTCGCGTCAAGAAGCTCGAAGACCTGAACATCGACGTCTACCTGGAAGTGATCGAGGAGCAGGCCGAGCAGGGGGTGGACTACTTTACAGTCCATGCGGGATTGCTAGTGCAATATGTGCCGCTGGTCGCCAAGCGCATCACCGGGATCGTCAGCCGCGGCGGGGCGATTCTGGCGCAGTGGATGACACACCACCATAAGCAGAATTTTCTCTACGAGCATTTCGACCGCATCGTGAAAGTGATGGCCAAGCACGACGTCAGCTTTTCACTCGGCGACGGGCTGCGTCCCGGCTGCCTGGCCGATGCCAGCGATGAAGCGCAGTTTGCCGAGTTGAAAACTCTCGGTGAGTTGACGACCGTCGCCTGGAAATCCAATGTGCAGACGATGATTGAAGGGCCGGGCCATGTGCAGCTCGACAAGATCAAAGAGCAGGTGGAGAAAGAAGTCGAGTTGTGCCACGCCGCGCCTTTCTATACGCTGGGGCCGCTGGTGACGGACATCGCGCCCGGCTACGACCACATCACCAGCGCCATTGGCGCGGCCATGATCGGCTGGTACGGCGCGGCCATGCTGTGCTACGTGACGCCGAAAGAGCATCTTGGCCTGCCGAACGAAAAAGATGTGAAGGACGGCATCATCGCCTACAAGATTGCCGCCCATGCGGCGGATGTTGCACGCCATCGCCCTGGCGCGCGCGACCGCGACGATGCCATCAGCCACGCTCGTTACACCTTCGATTGGGACAAACAGTTTGCGCTGTCGCTCGACCCGGAGACCGCCCGCTCCATGCACGATGAAACGCTGCCCGATGAGTATTACAAGGAGGCGGCCTTCTGCTCCATGTGCGGACCGAAGTTCTGCTCCATGAACTGGTCGAGCAAGGTGGATGAGTTCAACAAGCGCGAGCACGGCCTGGACAAGCGCGACATGACGCAGTTGGTCACCGAGCAGATGCTGGTGGAGCGGCGCTAGCTGCAAGGTACTGCAGGTGCCACATTCAAGCCTTCTGTTGGCTTGAGTGGGTTATCTCCAGCGGCGAATGGCCAAGGTCCGAGATGTAAGAAACTTGGAGCACCTTCAGAGCATGGCGGCGTGGCGGATGCGGTCGATCTTGTCTTGTCCGATGCCGTCGAGGTCGGCTTCACTAAGCCAGCCGTCGCGGAGCAGCACAGCGAAGACCAGCGGCAGGACGGAGTATCGATAGTCGTACTTGTGATCGACCTCACGGCGGCGTTCGGTCAGCCAGTCTGCCAGTTCCCATAGTTCGGAGATATCTTCGATCCTCGCAGTCCGCGCCTTGGCTTCCTGCATGATGGCATCGAGTTCCTTCTTAAGCGCCCGATGGAAGGCCCTGCGGGCGGATGCCTTCTCTGCTGGCGACCAGTGCAGTTCGCGTATCGGCGTAGGTTCACGGGTTATCGGGGTGAGTGAGTTAGGCATCTCTCCAGTCCTTCTGGCCCATATTTTTCCTTGTTCGCGCGATCCCTTTTAGAGCAACCACTCTCCATGTTCCCGGATTGCTGTGTGCATCGCATCCGGAGCAAGGTCCAGTTCTTCGGGCCACGTTACAGCCCCGTGTTCAATTTTGACCTGCGCAAACAGGCGCGGGTCAGTAAGCGCGGCAAACACCCCGGCCTTCGGCGAATGCACGAGGCCGGACATATCGACCACCCCTTCGAGGCCGTCGACAAACACAACTTGCAGCCGGAATCCCAGAAGTGCTTCGACCCTGGTTACACGCCAAGGTGAACGTGGCGCGACCTCCAGTGCTATGGCAGTGGGCGAATTTCCATCGGCGCTTGATTCTGTATGCATAGTTCTCAATCCTCCATCAGTTCACTGCGGTGTTGTTGCGCCCACTCCAGCACGAGCGACATGGCGCGGTCAGGCAAATCACCTTGGATGACCTCTAAAGGTACGAATGTCAATCAACGCTTCGAACTCTGCATAAAGCGCGTGGAAGTGGGGCGGAACATGATCCCCGAAGTACATCTGAATCAAGATTCCATAAAACCTGCTGATCGTTGGCATCCGTGGCTCTGCTTCCTCTTTTTACTACCATAGAACCGCACCCCAATGACGGTTTCAGTCCTTAGAGGGTCAATTATGCGAGTGCGTTCAACCTGAAATCAAGCGGAATCGCATTCCCGGCTCCATCCCGGTTTCCTTCTGCGCGGAGCCGCGGTTCATGGCGATTTCCAGCAGGCCGGAGCTGCCCACAATGGCGAAAAGTTCGCCCGGCGGCGCTTCCGCATAGAAACTGCAAAAGCGCGTGATGCGCAGGCTCCCGAGTTCAAAAGAAAAATTCGACCGGTCATCCGGCAAATCCGCCGCTGCGAGGTTTGTCAGCAGATTGCCGAAGCGGTCGCTTTTCAGGATGACACCTTCGATGGAGCCATCCGGGTTGTGGATGGGCTCCGGCACGTCGAGCTGGATCAGGCTTTCAATCTTTGGGCCAAAGGTTTCTGCCTGCACATGGCCGCGTTCGATCTGGGCCGCCAGGTGGGCTGCTGCAGGCGCAAAAATATCCCGGCCATGGAACGTGTTGCTTTGGGCGGGAAGCCTGTATTCGGGATTTTGGAGCGACCGGTGCAGAATGGCGCCGCCGCCGCGTCGCACCTCCCGCTCCACCAGCGTGAGCACGCCATTATCCGGCGCAATGAACCAGGCGTTCCCTATGCGGCAGAGAACCTGCTGGCGGCTTGAGCCGACACCGGGATCGACCACGATTGCATGAATCGTCTCGGCAGGGAAGTAACGTCTCGCCTGCCAGATCGCCAGGGCTCCCTCCAGCACGTCAAAGGCCTTGACTCCATGGGTGATATCAATCACGTGGGCGGCGGGACAGATGGACGCGATCACGCCCTTCATCACCCCGACAAATGGGTCTGTAAGGCCGAAATCCGTGGTCAGCGTGATGACAGGGCGAAGGGTCATGGTGAGGGTCTCAATGGCAGCCGAACGATGAGGATCCATCAGGTTTGGATGCTAGGATTAGGCAAAGCATGTTACTCTTAAGTAGACACTTATGCAGTGTAATCGACAATAAAGAGGGAGTAGCCACACTGTGCTGGCACCTGCAAAAAAAACCGACGTAATTGAGCGCTTTCGTACCCACGCAAGCGACACCGGCAGCCCGGAAGTGCAGATCGCGATACTGAGCGAACGCATCACGGAGTTGACGAACCACTTCAAGGCCCATGATAAAGACCATGCTTCGCGACGTGGCTTGCTGATGATGGTGAGCAATCGCCGCCGTCTGCTGGACTACTTGAAGACACACGATACTGATCGCTACCGGGAAGTCATTGGCAAACTGGGCATCCGCAAGTAAGCG
>JAJZCA010000152.1 GCA_021798735.1 Acidobacteriota bacterium
GCGTTTGTTAGGGAACCTCTGCACAAGTCTGGCAGCCGCGCACTGTTTGCATAAAATGGTAGTCAGGTGGAGAAGACGATGCGGCAGATAACCTTTGCGAATCAGAGGAGTTTCGAAAAGTATGCGCGGCCCAGCCGTCGGGAGCAGTTTCTCGACATCATGGAGACGGTGGTTCCCTGGTCCGAACTGGATGACCTTGCCCCCAGAAAACGTACTCCAAATAGAGATCTGAGAAGATATCGAAGGAGCAGCGAAGATGGAGCGTTTACCGAGGTAGGTCTACACGTACGAGTTCAAGCTTGAAGCGGTTCGTCTGGTGGAGTCAGGCCAGGGCTTTGCCTGCGGCTTCCTCCAGATTCCGCCTCGCGACGGACGCCCTTGCCGCTCCGCTAACACTTCCCCTTGCCGGGTGTGTAGAGGACTTTCACTCCCCAAGTGAGTGCGCCCTGCCGTGCGCACCCAAAATGAACAGGACCGCAATTTCTTGCGGCCCTGTCAATTGCTTTCACATACTCTACGTCTACGTAGCGGCAGATTCCGCCGAAGATTCCGGGCTGCTTTTCACGCGCACCACGGTGATCTTGTGGAAGCCTTCCTTGAACGAAGGCGGACGCAGACGTTCTGCCATGCTGCGCATCGCTGCTTCGTTCACCATGTAATCGCGGCGCATGTTTCGCTCCATGCAAACCTCGAAAGGCACGTCGAAAAAGACGGCATGCACCTCATATCCAAAGCTGCGCGCCATCTTGATCCACTGCCGCCGCTCATGCGGCGAAAGGTTGGTAGCGTCCACGTAGTTCCACGGCATTTTCGCAATCAACCGAGCACGCAACAAAGAGCGCAGCGTCGAAAACACCAGTCCCTGATAGCGCTGCTCGGTGATGTCGTCGAACAGAATGCTGCGCAGCATGTCGCTGGACAGAGGCGTGACCCCGCGGCGCTTGAACCACGTGGTTTTGCCGGATCCGGGCAATCCAATCGCCAGCACCACATAGCCCTTGGGAGACTTCGACGCCTGCAACTCCGCAGGAGGCTGGCTTAGGGACTCCGGCTGCGTCTCCATCACCAGGTTGGGGCCCTGCTCCGGCAACGAAGATATGGCGTTGCTCTGGGGTTCAGGTCTCGGCTCGCGCCGGCTTCCTGGTTGCCCTTCAGGGCGATTTCCCTGCCGGTTTCTCCACTGCCTACCAGATCGTTTTTCGCCCTCGCCGTTGGAAGACACAGGCGTGATCGCGCCTGCAACAGGAGCCTGTTCGGCGGGGTCGGCTCGAGCTTGAACCTTCGCCGAATCCTCGCGCTCGAGCGATTGAGGATACGACGGTTGCAATGGTGTTGGCTGGTCCTGCGGAATCTCGTGACCAATCTTTCCGGTTGACTCGGAATTGTTGGCCACCGGCTTCTTGCGACGTCTCATTAGTTTTTCGCGCACCCAATCGCGCATGATGCGCTTGTAACACATTGGCAGCATACGCTGCAAACCGGCGATCAATTTCCTTGTACTTCCACGGAAACAGTATGATCCGCCTTACCCGCTGTCAGACGCTTCAATCCGTGCATCCGGCATAACTTCTTTTGTCCGTGCACTCTGTTCGAATTCTCACGGACGAAATGTGTGCGGCATCACCGGAGCCGATCCGCTCGGCATCGTACAATGGTCATGTATCGATTTCTATTCATTATTCACAACCAGGAGGGGAATTTACAATGGCGGTAAAGGTTGGCATCAACGGTTTTGGTCGCATTGGCCGAAATGTTCTGCGGGCGTCTTTAGGCAACCCTGAGATTGATTTTGTTGCAGTCAACGATCTGACTGATCCGAAGACGCTGGCCCATTTGCTCAAGCACGATTCTGTCCTTGGCAATCTGCCGAACGATGTGCGGCACGGTGACGATTTCATCAGCGTGGACGGGAAAAAGATCAAAGTATTTGCGGAACGTGATCCTGCCAAGCTTCCCTGGGACTCTGTAGGAGCCCAAATCGTCGTCGAATCGACGGGACATTTCACCGATGCCACCAAAGCAAAGGCGCACCTGGGGCCGACAGTCAAGAAAGTCATCATCTCCGCCCCGGCATCGAACGAAGACATCACCATCGTGTTGGGCGTGAATGAAAACAAGTACGATCCGGCCAAGCATAACGTGATTTCGAACGCTTCCTGCACCACCAACTGCCTGGCTCCTCTGGCGAAAGTCCTGCTGGAAAATTTCGGTATCGTTTCCGGCCTCATGAACACCATCCATAGCTTTACCAACGACCAGGTCACGCTCGACTTTCCGCACAAGGACCTGCGCCGCGCGCGCGCCGCGTCGTTGAACATTATTCCGACCTCGACCGGCGCAGCCAAGGCGCTGCACCTTGTTTTGCCGGAACTGAAGGGCAAGCTGGACGGCTTCTCATTGCGGGTTCCGACCCCGGTGGTTTCCGTCGTCGATCTGACCGTGGTGACGGAGAAGCCGGTTACGGTGGAGTCCGTGAATGCGGCGATGAAAGCGGCTGCTGAAGGGCCGCTCAAGGGCATCCTCGGGGTCGAATCGCACGAACTGGTCTCAATGGACTTCAAAGGCAATCCGCTCTCTTCCATCGTCGACGCTCCGCTGACCAAAGTGGTGGGAAACATGGTGAAGGTGCTGAGCTGGTACGACAACGAATGGGGCTACTCCTCCCGAGTGAAGGACCTGATCCTGTTGTTGGACAAAAAAGGTCTCTAAAACGCGATCCCCACAGCCGTGAAGATTGCAGGATTGCGGACGATTCCGTAGTCCTGCGAATTTTCAGCCTACCCTGGTTTTCTTCGGAGTGGCACAATGCGACAAAACATCTCCGGCTCCTCCCCATACGAGCCCATCATCGGGTTTTCACGCGCCGTGCGTATCGGAAACGCAGTCCATGTGTCCGGGACAGGACCCGTGGGCGCCGACGATGCCGATGCTGCCGGCCAGACCCGTCATGTGCTGACCATCGTCCAAAAGACACTCGAACAGGCCGGAGCCAAGCTGGAAGACGTGGTGCGCACCCGTATGTACCTGACCCACGTCGAGGATTGGGAGGCCATTGGCCGCGTCCACGGGGAGTTCTTCGGTACCATCCGCCCTGCTGCTACGATGATCGTGGTGGCCAAGCTGCTGAACCCGGCATGGCGCATCGAGATTGAAGCGGAAGCTGTGCTGTCCGGATAGAAATCATCGACCTTTTCAGAATGGAGATCCGATGCGAGCCTTACAACGCGCACTAACGTGTATCTGCGTTTTCACGGTCGTGCTGATGACTGTTGAATACGGGCGGTCCCAGTCCGCTCCTACCAGTACGACGCAGCCGGCGAACACCACCGCACTTTCTTCCAATTGGGAGGAGCTCACCGGGCCGGACTTTATTCACGCTATCCACCAGTCGCAAGGGGTCTGCATTCTGCCCTTTGGCATCATAGAGAAACACGGTACCCAGCTTCCGTTGGGCACGGATCTCATCGATGTCCGGTATGCATCGCTCCAGGCGGCCAAGCAGGAGTACGCGATCGTCTTCCCGCCCTATTACTTTGGTCAGATTGCGGAGGCCCGCCATGAGCCCGGAACGGTATCCTACTCCGCCAAGCTGCAGATGGAACTGTTGCAGGCAACGACCAATGAGATGGCCCGCAACGGCTGTAAGAAAATCGTCATTGTGAACGGCCATGGCGGAAATGAAAGCTTTCTGCCCTACTTCGCGCAGTCGCAGCTCGACTCGCCGAAAGATTATGTCGTCTACATCTACGGCTTGCAACATCCAGCACCCGATGCTCCCCCGTTAAAAGACAAGGTAGACGAACATGCCGGCGAAACTGAAACTTCCCTCATGATGGTCTCGCGCCCTGATTTGCTGCATATGAACCGCATCGGCCAGGAGTCGGGCGCGGATCAGGATCGGGTGCATCTTCCGCCCGGCGTGTACACCGGCATCTGGTGGTATGCGAAATTCCCGGATCACTATGCCGGCTTCGCCCAATACGCCACCGCTAAGCTCGGCGAAATGGATATGAAAGCCTGGGCGGGCGGCATCGCGGCTGCCATCCGCGCCGTAAAAGCGGACCAGACCAGTCTCGCGCTTCAGAACCGGTTTTATCGGGACGAAAAGCATCCACTCGACACCAAACAATAGCTGAGTTGCACACGCAGAAATCAACTCGCGTGCTATGGGACAAACAACAGCCATATGTCCGTTCCTCCGCCGCTTGAACCACCGTGGCAGACGAGTTTCGCATGCAGGAAAAGTATTAGAATTTCATCAGCATACAAACGAGCTAGCAAAAACTCTATGTCAAAATTATCGATTCGCGATCTTTCACTGGAACATCAGCACGTCTTGATTCGCGTAGACTTCAACGTCCCTCTTTCGGAAGACGGGACCCAGATTATGGACGACACCCGCATCCGCGAGACGCTTCCTACGCTGGAATATGCTCTTCGCCACCGCGCCAAGGTCATTCTCGCGTCGCACCTCGGTCGCCCAAAAGGAAAGCCCAATCCGCAAATGAGCCTGCGCCCGGTCGTCGATCGACTGAGGCAACTACTCGGCCATACTCTTGGCCAATCCGTCAATGTCGGTTTCTCGCCGGACTGCGTGGGCGAGACGCCGGAAGAAATGGTGCGCATGTTGGAATCCGGCCAGGTGCTGCTGTTGGAGAACCTGCGTTTCCATGCGGAGGAAGAAAAGAACGACGCGGCCTTTGCCAAGCAGCTGGCGAAACTTTGTGACGTGTATGTCAATGATGCCTTTGGCAGCGCCCATCGCGCCCACGCGTCCACGGAAGGCATCACGCATTTCGTCACGAAATCAGCCGCCGGCTTGTTGATGGAAAAAGAACTCACCTACCTGGGCAAAGCGCTCAGCGATCCGGAAAAGCCGTTCATCGCCATCCTCGGCGGCGCCAAGGTTTCAGACAAGATTCAGGTGATCCACAACCTGCTCGACAAGGTCGATGCCCTGCTGATCGGCGGGGGCATGGCGTATACATTCCTGAGAGCCAAGGGACAGGACGTCGGCAAGTCCCTGTTGGAGACTGACAAGCTGGATGTGGCGCGAGAGGCCATGGAAACGGCAGCCAAGCGCGGTGTGCGTTTTCTGCTGCCGGTCGATCACGTCCTGGCGGATAAGTTTGCCGCCGACGCACATACGAAAATCTCCGCCGGAGACAAAGCTTTCCCTGCCGACTGGATGGCGCTCGATATCGGCCCTGAAACCATCGACCTTTTTGTGGATGAAATCTCTCGTGCACGAACGATCGTTTGGAATGGCCCCATGGGAGTGTTTGAAATGCCGGCCTTTGCGCATGGAACCATGCAGGTAGCGCAGGCCGTCGCGGACAACCCTTCGGCAATTTCAATCGTCGGCGGCGGAGACTCTGTCGCCGCAGTTCACAAAGCCGGAGTCGTCGATAAAATCACCCACATTTCAACCGGCGGTGGCGCATCGCTTGAATTCCTTGAAGGCAAAAAACTACCGGGCGTCGAAGCCCTGACGGAGAAGACCGCGTGAGCACTCGCAAGCCCTTGATTGCCGCCAACTGGAAGATGTACAAAACACCCTCCCAGTCGAGCGAATTTGTAACGGCCTTTCTGCCTCTGGTTCAGCACCACACTCGCGATGAGATTGTTCTCTGCCCTCCATTCGTCGATATTGCCGCCGTTGTTGCAGGCACCCGTGGCAGCCACATCCACGTTGGCGGACAGAACATGATCTGGCAGGAAGAAGGCGCTTTCACCGGAGAAATTTCAGCGCCGATGCTGCTTGCATGCGGCTGCAGTCATGTGATTCTTGGCCACTCGGAACGCCGCCAGTTTTTTGGCGAAACCGATGAAACCGTCAACAAAAAACTGCATGCGGCTCTCAAACACAAATTGACCCCCATCGTCTGCGTTGGCGAGTTGCTGGCCGAACGAGAAAGCGGCAAAACGGAAGAAGTCTTGTTGCGGCAAACTTCGAAAGGTCTCGCTGGGGTCGCGCCGGATCTGGCCCAATCCATCGTCATCGCCTACGAACCTGTATGGGCCATTGGTACAGGCAAAACAGCCACACCGGAGATGGCCGCGGAAGCCCATCGCATCATTCGCGAGCAGGTGGCACGCTCGCTCAACCGTGACATCGCCGACAAAATGCGCATCCTCTACGGCGGCAGCGTGAAGCCGGAAAACGCCAGCGCTCTGATGAGCCAGAAAGAGATTGACGGAGCTTTGGTGGGTGGCGCGAGCCTCGATCCGCAATCCTTCTCAAAAATCGTCCTCTACTAATTCGAGAATACTTTTTCTCCTCATGTATTCTCTTCGCAGGCGACCTCTGCCGCCATTGGTTCTGGGAATGGCGGCACTGGATGGCCCGCTTCAATTTTTGGAAACCCGCACACTCATTTTCATTTTCGCCTAAAGAATCTCCATGCCTCTGCGCGCTGTCATTTTCGATTATGGTCTTGTGCTTTCCGGTCCTCCTGAACCGGCAGCACGAGAACGCCTATTGGAAATCTCCGGACTTTCTCCCGAGATTTTCGACGCACATTACTGGAAATATCGGCTGGATTACGATCGCGGCACGTTAAACGGCCATACCTACTGGCCGACGATTGCGCGCGATACAGGCGTGTCTCTTTCTCCGGAACAAATCGAAGCGCTCATCGAGCAGGACGTTCTGCTGTGGGCCACTGTCGATCCCGTCATGCTGGCATGGGTCGATCGCGTGCGCGCTTCCGGGATGAAGATCGCAATCCTGTCCAATATGGGCGAAGATTTGCTCGCGTATATGAGAGACAATTTTCGCTGGCTTGATCGGTTTCACCATCTCACCTGGTCCTGTGAGTTGAACTTGATCAAACCGATGGCAGCGATTTATGAACATACGCTGGAGCAACTCAAGGTTCAGCCGAACGAGGCGCTTTTCCTCGATGACCGCATTGAAAACGTCGAGGGCGCACGTGCAGTAGGGATACATTCCCTCTTATTCCGCGGCGTGCAAAGTCTGCATGCAGACCTGGAGCGAGAGGGCCTTGCCTGCCAGTTGCCGCCTGTGATCGCGAGCGGTTCTCGCATCTAAATCACGACGCTCCCGCCAGGCGAAACATCTACTTCAAAATGTTCCGTCCAGCGTGGACATTCAGGCCGACCGAATATCGCACGGTCCAAAAGCCGTTCGCAAGGATGTCGTTGAACGGATGGTTCCATACGAGGTCCATTTGGGTGCGCACGCCAAAATGGGGAGTGAGTAGAATTTCATCTCCTCCGCCAAAACCATAAAAGCCCGTCCAGTCCACTTTATGACCGGATGGAACCAGCGCATGCGAGATTGCAGTCGCAACCAGATCGCCGGGATGGGGCGTCGCGGCCAGGCGAAACGCCCCCACGGATGGCCGGATGTACAACGTGACTCTCCGGAAATGTCGATATGCGAATTGCGGCCCAGCAGCGAAGGACTGCGTCATGATGTGAGCAGGCAACGTTAACTGATAGGTCGGCGGAACCGCTCCCGCCTGAATATAAGCTTCGATGATGGGAGCAAGTTGCTGCTGAAGAGCGACCGGCAGCAGGTCGGGTTTCAGGGCCGTCGAGCCGCTGCTGACGCTGTAATCAAAGCCGAGCGCATACCAATTACGCTCATTCACGCCGAATTGCGTGTGCAACCCCGTCTGATTCAGACCAAGGGCAGGACTGTTCAAATCTGCGAATCCAGCGTACACGTCATACCGTTTCAACGTGGTCTGTTGAGCGGACGAGGTCGGCAACAACACAAATGAGGCCGACAAAATTCCAAAGGTGAATAGCAGCGACAGGCAAATCCGCGCTGTTCCGGTTGAAAAATGGCTGTGTGGAATTCGTGGCCCTTGCTCAGGGAAAAAACTTGCGACGGCGCGCATGCGCTTACCTCAAACCACAGCACAATATCTCAACCCGAGGCGCTTGTCACGTCTTATTTCTGTGATCCATTTTTCTGTGGACAGCATTTTATTGGGCTGTTACGATTTACGCCTGCAAAAGCCTTACTTACAGGAAGTTCTATGATGAATACTCTTGAAACACCTGCCATGCAAGTTACCCCGGAACGATTGATGCAACTGGCTTGGGGATTTGCCCCCTCTCTTGCAATTGAAGCCGCAGTACGGCTTCGGATATTCGACGCTCTCGAGGACGGAAGCAAGACGCTCGATGGCATCGCCTCCGCTACGCAATGCTCTCCACGAGGACTTTCCCCAGTGCTGAATCTGCTGGCGGGATTTGGGCTCCTCGATAAATCCGACAAACATTCCTATGGATTGACGCCAGAGAG
>JAJZCA010000153.1 GCA_021798735.1 Acidobacteriota bacterium
CGGCACCGATGCTGGTGGCGTATCAGGACTGGCGCGGCAAGCGCGGTAAGGTTGCGACGCTGCCAGCCGGAAAGCGCGTCAAGGCATAACGGAAAGAGCGCGGTTATTTCGTTGTCAAGTACGCGATGCAGCGCCAGCCCCGCCCCCCTCCGGTGACCGGCGAAACATAAGGAAAGCCCGAAAGCCGGGATGTTTATGGAAAGTAATCGGATTGGAAATATTCCGGGAACTTTTTACCCTGGTTCCGGTGTCTAAGAAAAAACAAGGTTTGGCGAAGAGTACGCGAGGGGGGTCCGCTATGTTCGAAGACAGCACATTTGAGTCGGCTAACAAGCTGAAAACAAAAAGCAAGTACTGGATGATTGCCACGGCAATTTTGAATGCGACAGTGGTTGCAATCCTGATTTTGATTCCTCTTATTTATCCGGAGGCGTTGCCAAACCAAGCGTTGGCAACCTTGCTGGTGGCACCACCACCACCGCCGCCTCCACCACCGCCTCCACCCCCGCAGGTGAAAGTAGTGCAGGTACACGTGGAGTCGATGGCGGACCAGTTGACGGCACCCAGCAAAATTCCAAAGACCATCAAGATGGTGAAGGAAGATGCTCCCCCGCCGCAAGGAGTTACCGGCGGCGTTCAGGGGATGGGCGGTCTTGGCGGTGGTGGCGGCGTGATTGGGGGCATTCTTGGCAGTATGGGGAATGGCCCGGTGGTGAAGGTGGCTGCGCCGAAGAAGATTACGGTCTCGTCCGGTGTTGAGGCCAGCAAGATCATCGATCAAGTGCAGCCCGTCTATCCGCCAATTGCCAAAGCGGCCCGCATTCAGGGCACGGTAGTTTTGGCTGCAACGATTGGAAAAGCTGGATCCATCCAGGACCTGAAGGTGGTCAGCGGTCCGGCCATGTTGCAACAGGCTGCATTGGATGCCGTGCGGCGCTGGCGGTATCGTCCAACCGTGCTCGACGGGGTACCTGTAGACGTCGACACAACAATCCAGGTTGTTTTCACTTTGAATGAGTGATAACTTCGCACTTACTCGCTCAAAACAAGTAGTAGCCCGGTATCAACCAAAGCAAGCTTATCCTTAAGGAGGATAAATTCCTGTGATTCTCGCACACGTATCGCAATTCGTTCCCCACACGGCTTCTTTCGCCGCGTTCTTTCAAGATCAGCAGCAGCCCGGCTTCAGCATCGTGGAAATGTGGCACAACATGGGCTGGTTGCCGAAGGGCGTTGTGTTCCTTCTCCTGATCATGTCGGTGTGGTCGTTGGCTGTAATGATCGACCGTGCTCTATATTTCTCGGCTGCCCGCAAGCAGAGCCGTGAATTTGCCCCCAAGGTCGCAGGAGCCCTGAAGGAAGGCCGCCTGGATGAAGCGATCAAGGTCGCTGACCGCAGCAAGAAGTCCCACCTGGCCGAAGTCGTGACCGCTGGACTGCAGGAGTTCCGCAATTACGGCAGCGGCGGCACCGTCACGGAAGATCAGGTTGAAGCCAGCCAGCGTGCCCTGGAACGGTCGGAAGCCATTGTCCATGCCAAGCTGAAGCGCGGCCTGGGCGGTTTGGCCACCATCGGCTCGACGGCGCCCTTCATCGGACTGTTCGGAACGGTCATCGGTATTCTTGACGCGTTTCAATCGATCGCAACCCAGAAGACATCCGGCATCGGCGCAGTGGCCGGCGGTATTTCTGAAGCGCTGGTCACCACCGCGTTCGGTCTGTTCGTTGCCATCCCGGCCGTTATGGCCTTCAACTACTTCACCAACCGCGTGGAAGCCTTCGATGTCGAAATGGACAACTCCTCCAGCGAACTGGTGGACTACTTCCTGAAGCAAGGCGCACGCCGCTAATTGGAAGCCTGGAAGTTCAGGAAACGGTTTCACACAGGAATGACGGTTGTGGCTGGCGAAGCTGGAGAGCTTCGCTGGCCTACCGGGCCGAACCTGAAAACATCTTGGGCTATGTTCCATGCCCCCTTGTGCGGTGTGGGGTTCTAGACCTCTGGGAGTTTAGTTATGGCAATTGCAAAAAGAGACGAAGGCAAAAAAGTCAATTCAGACATCAACGTGACCCCGATGGTCGACGTGATGCTGGTGTTGCTGATCATTTTCATGGTCGTCACCCCCATGTTGAACAACAAGGTGAACGTCGAACTGGCCAGGACGATGAGCGCGACGCCGATGCCAGACGCCGACCATGAAGACGTAGTGAAAGTTTCGATTGTGCGCGATGGCCGAGTCTATCTGGGCGCCAATCAGATTTCGCTGGCCGATCTTGGCCCCAAGGCGCAGGCAATGCTGGAAAACAAGCCGAACAAGACCGTGTATATTCGTGCTGATGCGCGAGCACGCTACGGAGTCGTGATGGATGCGATCGACAACCTGCGTACCGCCGGAGTCGATGAGGTCGGCTTCCTGACGGAACCAGCTCCGGAGTCGACGCCGCCACCGAATCAGAAGACTCCGCCGAACCCGTCGGGCACCTAAAGATGGAGACGCGTATCCTGGGAAGGATTCCCGGCTACATCGCAGGCAACGCAACATGGAACGGAACAGAGCGCGGGCGGTCGCATGCACCGATACCGCATTTACTTGAAGCGAGGACAATCTTATGGCAATGACAACCGGTGGCGGCGGCGGACTCTCTTCCACCCCGAACGTCACCCCTCTAATCGATGTGCTGCTGGTGTTGCTGATCATTTTCATGGTCATCACCCCGACCACGCCTCACGGATTGGACGCACTGGTACCGCAGCCGCCCAAGAATCCGCAGCACCAGAATGACAGCGACCGCACGATTGTGGTGCAAGTGCTCGCGTCTCCTGGCGGAAAGCCTGCGTATAAGATTAACGAGACGGATGTTGTGCATAGCCAGTTGCTGTCTCAATTGGAGGCGATTTATGCCACGCGCGCGACCAAGGTGATGTTTATCAAGGGCGACCCGAATCTGGACTGGGCAGTGATTGCAGATGTCGTGGATATCGGCAACCAGGCCAACGTGGACCACATCGGCGTAATCACTCCGAAGATTGCTGCCGGCCAATAGCGGCAGTATCTGCAGCCTGTTCTGCGCCAAATTTTGGATGGTGGGAACTGGCGTGTTCGAGAGCTTTCTCAATTGCACGAAACAGAGTAAGATCACACAGTAAGGAAAATCACAACTTCTGCAAAGGTTTTCCCTGCCATTCCAGCTTGGGTGGGCGTCGACTGATTGTAAGGAGAGGTCAAGCCGAATGAATCGCATTGTACGTCTTCCGGTCATGGCAGCATTGCTATGTACTGTGTTATTTCTCACCACCGGATGTAACAGACTTAAGGCCCGCGACCAGTTGAACAAGGGCGTGAACGCTTTCAAGTCGGCCCGCTATGAAGCAGCCATCGATCACTTTCAGCAGGCCGTGGCGCTCGATCCTGCCTTGCCGATGGCGCGCCTCTATCTGGCGACGGCGTATTCCCAGCAGGTGATTCCCAACCTCCTAACTCCTGACAATTTGAAAAATGCGCAACTCGCGATTCAGAACTTTCAAATTGTCCTGAATAAGGAGCCTAAGAACATCAATGCTTTGAAGGGAATTGCGGCGCTATACCTTAACATTCAAAACTTCGATGAAGCCAAGACGTATCAGAATAAAGTGATCGCCGTGGATCCAAGCGATGCGGCGGCGTACTATACCATCGGCGTGATCGACTGGACAATGGCATACAAGAACGCCATCCCCGTGCGCCAGTCGTTTGGGCTGCATGATAATGGCGATCCCATCAAAGACAAGAAGGCTTGCGAAGCTTTGGCTGAGAAAAACACTCCGCTGATCCAGCAAGGGTTGGACGAACTGATCAAGGCGACCCAGTTGAAGGAAAATTACGACGACGCAATGGCTTATATCAACCTGCTGTATCGCCGCAAGGCCGAAACCGAATGTGGAGACGATACGGCTCGCAAGGCGGATATTGCTACAGCAGACGATTGGGTGCAGAAGGCGATGGCGGCGCGCAAGGCCAATCAGATTAAGGCAAACCAGAACGCTCCGAAGGGCATCGTTCTAGGAAAATAGGTTTTGCGACATAGCAGGACGGGATTCAAGCCATTGAGGCCTCCGAAATATTCGGGGGCCTTTGTGTTTTTGGAAGTGACGCGCGGGCAGGCAAGACCCTGTCGGCAATTTTTGCCCACTCTTCAATGTAGTCTCCAGGTAGTTCTCTTCAATGCGCAGGATAGTGATACAAGCGAATCCGACGGATCGTGAATTCTCCGGTGGGCATTCGCAGATAGCGGCCCTGGTTATCGTCGTCGCCGTTCAATTCTCCATCAACAAAGATCTGGCTGGCACCGCGGTTGCGAGACAGACGCGGCATCGAAGTAGCCTTGTGCTGTTTACGGATGAGGGCGACAGGGGCAAGAAGAAGTCCGGCCACGGCGGCAAGCATAGCGAATCGGAGCGAGGATCGGCGCATGAAAGGCTGTGGATCCAATGGGCACGTGCTGCGGGAACACGGTGCGTCTTCAGCACATCGAGTTGTCATCGTCATGGACGAGAACTCGATGTGGGGAATGGGGTTCTATGACGCTAGAGCAGATTGATGGTTGGCGTAGTCATTTGCGGTGAAGAAACCAGACGATGTCCGCATTGTAAACGTTGCTATGACCCTCTGGATTCTTCGCTGCGCTCAGAATGACTCCTCACATTTTGATTGCAGTATCTGAAAATCCGCTCTTAGTGGGCGTTCTTCAGAATGTCTTCCGCATAATAATTGACAACGCGCGCCTGATCGCGCAGCACTTCGTTGTAGGCGCTCCGCAGCAGGCGAGAGCGGCTGTCGTGCAATTGCTGGCGAATCATCTGCTGCACGCGAGGATCGCTTAAGGGATGCTGTCCCGCAGGTTCGATCGCAATCAGCTTGCAGATCATGTAGGCGGCCGGCTGTTTGGACGCCCCTTGAGTGATGGGCAGAACCGGGGTGATCTGACCGGGCTGCAGTTTGCTGATCGCGGCGTAGACTTCGGGGTCAGACTTCAACTGCGATGCCTTGATAAAGCCCATATCGCCTCCGCTGGAGGTGGTGTCGGGCGCTTCAGAATAGTTGATGGCGAGCTGGGCAAAATCCGCTCCAGTTTCCAACTGGTTATGCAGGGCATTGATCTTTTTTTGTGCTTCCTCGTCGTTGCGCGCCTTGCTGTTTTGCCGGTTCTCCACTTGCTGGTTTGGATTCGTAGTGACGACGATTTGCGCCAGGTGGTACTCCGGTTCTATTAGATTGAATTCGACCTGGTGCAGGTTATAGAAATTGGCGACGTCGGCGTCGGTGATATTGATCTTGGATTCGATCTCTTTATTCAGTACTTTTTCGGTGGTCATGTTCAGCCAGATATCGCGGCGAACATCTTCCAGGGTTAGCCCCTTGGCCTTCAGTTCATCGTTGAACTGCTGCTCCGTATAGGGGGCCTTGTATTGCGCGAGTCTGGCGTCAACTTCCGCGTCGGTGGCCACCAGGTGCAGTTTTTCAGCCTGTTGCCGGATCACTTCTTCGCTGATCCGCTTATCGAGGATTTCCAGCCTCAGCATGGCGGATTCGTCCGCCGTCGGCGGCTGTTGCATCGAATTGACCTGGTTCTGGTAATACTTATTCACTTCCGATTTCATGATCGGGTGACCATTGACCGTGGCCCAGACATCCGGGCCTGGCGTGCGGGAGCAGCCCGTGAGCGCGGCGAAGAAAAGAGCGCCGGCCATGGCGACGGAACCAATTTTGGCGGTGCGGCGCATTCCCACTCTGGCAGGCCCACGAGAGAAATCAGCGGCGGTAGGGTTCGACAAAGTCTGCATGATAAAGTTCAATCCGTTCTCCATTCACTTACTTGCCGGGTTCGCGTTGGTTCCGGCCGTTCCACCTTCTAATCGTTCTGCGGGTTCGACGGTTTTATGGTGCACCTTCGTTCCACACATCGCGGGTTGCTACTTGCCGGGCATCGATGGAGCTGTGGCTGGCGTGGCCGGGGGCACTTCTCCGGCATCGCGAATGGCGCGATCCACAATGGTCCAAAGCATCGATTGCGAAAGAGCGCCAGTGGCTCGTTCGCCGTTAACGAACAGGGTCGGAGTTCCATCGACTCCCAGCGCGTCGCCTTGCTGCATGGAAGCGCGAATGCCTGACTCATCCTGTTTGGAGATACATGCCTGCAACTTCCCCATATCGACATTATCGCGCTTTCCCTCCGCCAGAGTCAGGTCATCGACTTTCTTAATGCTGGCGGCCAAATTCTCCTGGCCGTGTGCGCCGGAGATTGCATCACTTTGTTGGTGGAACGTATCGACCAGGTTCCAATATCCGGTGGGACTCTGGACCGCCAGGCAATTGACATCGACAGCGGCATGCATGGCCCAGGGATGGATTTGCACCAGAGGAAAGTCCAAATAGATGTAACGGACCAGGTCGCCGTAATGCTTTTCGGTGCCGGGAAATAAGACCTCATGCATGCGCGCGCAAAACGGGCACTCCAGATCGTCGAAGTTGACGATGGTCACTTTTGCCTTGGGATTGCCGCGTATGGGGCGGCCCAGTACGTTGATTTCGGAGCCGGGGGCCTTGGTCAGGTCAAATTTCTCCAGCCGCGCCAGCGTATTGTTGTCCTTCGAAATAAGGAACATTGTGGTTTTCTTTTGGCCGCCGTTGCTGAAGGTGACGGGCAGCGTATCGAACCCACTGATGTCGCTCTTGCTGCGCTGACCCAACGTCACGGTGTAGTCGGGCGGAACATTGAATTGCGAACGGATGGTCAGTTTGATCTGCCGATCGAGTTTTGCCTGAAGGGCAACGCTGGCTGGCGTGGTCTGCGCTTTGCAGCCCATTCCGGCAACCAGGATGAAAATCACAAAAAAACGAGATATGCGCAACGAGTTCCCCAGGCGATCAATGTATCTTTCATTATCACACGCAGAGCTACGTTGCCGCTGTGGCGGCCGCACAGGGGGAGTCGCGGGAGGCACAGCGGCAAAGACATGGAGCGATCGCCGGAACATTAGACCGTTCAGAATGACTCGCTCCCACAATCGACTACGCCAACTGCGAATCTGGTAGAGCGGACAGCCAGGTTTTAGGTGATGAGGTATTTGCGTTAGAAGAGGCGCTCGGCGCGAACCAGGCTGCCGACCGCGGCGACGCCCGACAGAGACAGGTTGAAGGTTTCCGATGTCTCATTGCGAGCCGCCCCCAGCGAGAATTGCTGGAATTCGACGGTAAGGCCGCAACAATTCCGGTTATACGTCACCTGCAGGCCTGCATACATGAGCGCACGTCCCTCCAGTTGGAAGTTGGTTTTCGCCGCCGCACTCAATCCCGGCTTGGTGATGGCCCCATATCCGAGCAGAAGCTGCATCTGGTTGTAATTGACGACATTGGGCGGTTGGCTGGGGGGCATGGGAGTTTCGCCGACCGCATTCAGCAGAGAGTGGCCAAGTCCTGAAAAGAAATTGCCGTGGTGATAGTCGGCGTAGACATCGCTGGCGGCCCATCGGCCCGCTTTCGTATCGTAGTCGGCATCCCATGCCAGATCCGTGGTATAGCTGGGGTCGATTCTCAGTCTGGAGACGACTGGGGAGAGGTCGCGTGGGGCGGTGATATAGGAGATGCCGCTGAGATCGAGCGTCGTCGAGAAGATGTTCCGGCGTCCGGGAATGACGGCGTTGCCAAAGGTGGGATCGACAAAATATTTCTGTCCGATAAACCAGGATGCCCACTGGCGCGGAACTCCCGCGCAGTCTCGATTGTCCGGCTGCAGTTGTTCGGCTGCGGGGAGAGGCTGGTCGCATGGTTTGGGATGTAGCCGCTTGAGGAAAAGCCTCTGCGTCACGCCATATTCCACTTCATTGGTGTCGCTGTAGACGTCTGTGACATCGAAGCGCGGAATGTTGTTGAAGTGGTGAATACCCGTCACGTAGCGATAATTGAATTCCGGTTCGATGGTATGGCGCAGGGCGACTCCAAAATGATTCGCCAGATACGGACCGTCGAAGTCACGCTCCAATACGGGAGGCAGGATCTGGAGGTCGGCTTCCATGGCGGCGCGATTGATGCTGGCGTTTTTGGCGATTGGGACGGCATCTTCGCCCGGCAATGCCGTTGCCGGCTGGTTGGGGGCTATGGAGGGTACGGGCCCCAGCAATTGACTATGCGAGTAGGTTGTCTCGCGCAGGCCCAACGTTGGGCGAAAGGTCCATCCATCCGCGATCCAGGGCATGGTGACATGGGGG
>JAJZCA010000154.1 GCA_021798735.1 Acidobacteriota bacterium
ATGAGTTTTGATGGAATGGATGCCCTAAGGGAGAACTTCGCCGTATGTCTCGAATAGAAGTGAAAAGTCCAGGCAAAGTTGAGGCCCCCAAGCGCCGCGCACTCGGCAAAGGCTTGGAGTCGCTGCTGTCCGCGCCCGCTTCCCCGGATGTCGTGGCCCGGTCGCAAGCCTATGCCGCCAGGTCGGCCGCGCAGGCCCTACCCCCTACTGGCGACGACCCTTTTGCCGCGCATCCGGGAGGCACGCCTCGCGAAGTTTCCACCGACCATGTCGATCCCAATCCGTACCAGACCCGCATGCAGGTAGATGAGCAAAAACTGGACGAGCTGGCTCGTTCTATTGTTGCCAACGGCGTGGTGCAGCCGATCATCGTGCGTCCGCTGCCCAATGGCCGCTTTCAGCTGATTGCCGGCGAGCGCCGCTGGCGCGCTTCCATCAAAGCAGGCAAATCGACGGTGCCGGCAATTTTGCGGCAGGTGACCGACGAGCAGGCGATGGAGATGACGATTGTTGAAAATCTCCAGCGCGCCGACTTGAACCCAATGGAACAGGCCCGCGCCTATGATCGCCTGAGTCGAGATTTTCACATGACGCAGGAACAAGTGGCCCAGCGCACAGGCAAAGATCGTGCAACGGTGGCCAATTTTCTGCGTTTGCTGCGACTTCCGGTCGCGGTACAAAGCAAGGTGGAATCCGGCGATCTGAGCTTCGGACATGCTCGGGCGCTGCTCGCATTGGATGGAGCCGAAGAAATTTTGAAAGCCATGACCAAGGTCATGGCGCTGTCGATGTCAGTTCGGCAGACAGAAACCTATGTCCAGGGCCTGATGGATCCCGAGAAGAAGCGCAAGAAAGACGAAGATAAGGCGAAGCCAGCGCTCGATCCCAATGTTCGCGAGGCGCAGGAACGGCTGCAGCGTCAATTGGGACTGAAAGTTCGCATTGAAGACAAGAATGGCCGCGGTCGCGTGATGATCGAGTACTCCGGCTTGGAAGACTTCGACTCCCTGATGGCGGCGTTAGGCGCGGCCATCTAGTAGTGCTTTCATCTTTTCAAGGCGGAATACCGGCTGCGGCGAAGCCCGCGAAATTGTTTTCTGCCTGTCCAAGAATTCCCTGCCTATGCGCGTGAGGATCGCGCAAGTCGAATGAAGATTTCTGAGGTTCTGTTTCGTTTTCGCAGGTGGGCGCTGTTCGTCCTCTTTGGGCTCGGGTTTTGGGTGCCGTGGGAACGGCTGGGTGGCGCGCATCCCGGATCCACATGGCTATGGCTCGCCGGCACGCTGGCCGCCACCAGTCTGCTTTCCATTGCCGCGGCGACCGTCCTGGTCGTTGCGCTTGCAACTTTGGCTCTTTTCCTGGCGGCGCTGGTGCGCACCTGGGCCGCGGCGTATCTGGGTTCGGACGTGGTGCATGACCGGAACCTGCATTCGGAGCGAGTGGTCTCTGATGGGCCCTATCGATACGTGCGCAATCCGCTGTACCTGGGGACGTGGCTGCTGAC
The DNA here is from genome assembly GCA_021798735.1 of Acidobacteriota bacterium. GTDB lineage: Bacteria > Acidobacteriota > Terriglobia > Terriglobales > Acidobacteriaceae > JAKAAZ01. The sequence goes on from JAJZCA010000154.1 coordinate 1,505, forward strand.
GGCGGCTTTATCGATCCTGATGCCTCCCGGTGGTGCGTTGTTCGCGCTGGTCGTGGTGACGCTGCTGATTGTTGTGTGGATGCAGGCAGAAGAACGCAAGCTGATCGCCGAACATGGGGAGGCCTATCTCGCCTACATGAGACAGGTCTCGCGGTTTTTCCCGGCGATTCCACCCAGGATTCCCGCTGGCGCAGCGAAGCCTTACTGGCTGCAGGGTTTCCTTGGAGAAATTCATCTGTGGGGAATGGCGATTACGTATCTGATATTTGCCAATCGATATAACGTGACCATTCTGGAACAGGGTGTGTTGATCTCGATTGGGATCGCGTTTCTGGTGCGAGCGTTCTGGCGACCCTCAATACCATCCAGCTACTGATTCTAAGAAATTATCCGTAAATAGATGATACAGTATTTCCATGAAATCCTGGACAGTATCGGATGCGTTTTGGGCCAAAGTGGAGCCACTGATTCCCGCTGTGACTCGACCCGCAGGCCGCCAATATCGCCGCAAGCCGGGTGCCGGTCGAAAACCGATGCCACCACGCCAGATATTTTCCGCCATCGTTTATGTACTGCGCGCCGGGTGTCAGTGGAAGGCGTTGCCCGGTGAATTCGGCAGTGCCAGCGCGGTGCATACGCACTTTCAACGATGGCAGAAGCAAGGATTTTTTCTTCATCTGTGGCAGGCTGGGCTGGCCGAGTACGACGAGATGGAAGGCATTGCCTGGGATTGGCAGAGCATCGAAGGGGCGATGCACAAAGCGCCGCTGGCCACCGAATGCGTAGGGCCGAACCCTACGGATCGGGGAAAAAAATGGGCGCAAGCGAAGCCTGCTGGTCGACGGGCTTGGCGTCCCGCTATCGCTCGTCGCCAGCGAAGCTAATGTGCATGACGTCAAGCTGCTCGCAGCGACTCTGGATCAGGTCGTGATGGAGTTTTCCGCGTAGTGCCGAGCAGCGAAATCTCTGCGCCGATGCGGGCTACAAAGGCGTGCCAGCCTGGAATGCAGTGGTGTCGCGCAACTATCGACCGCACATTCAACAACGCCGTGAAGAGGCTCGTTTGAAGCGCTCGGAACCGGGATACAAAGCTCGCCGCTGGGCGGTGGAACGCACCCATTCCTGGCTCAATCGCTTCCGCAAATTACTGGTCAGCTTCGAGAAAACAGAGGCCAGCTACATTGCCTTTTTATCGCTGGCCGCCGCCATGATCTGCTGGAGACAAACTGTCTCTATTTACGGATAAGTTCTTAGACTCCCGCCTACAACTGGCGTGGCTGCCCCTGATCCATCTGACGCAAGGCCAAGGAACGCACTCGAGAAGCGCTGGAGCAAGCCATTTCCGAGTTGCTGCCGCAGCTCTCTCCAGGTAACGCCGGGGCATGGTTCAGACATGCACGCAAACCTTACAGTGACTATGGAAATGCTCTAACTAGCCGCAAGAGGACGGGGCACCCGAATGCAATGCTTTCAGGTTGGATCAATAGTGCGGCCGACGGGACGAACCGGCGTCAGAGCCGCCTGCGCCAAACACGAGAAAAGGCGCATCTTCGGAATAATCTTCCTCAATGCCGGGACCGTCCAGCGTGAGCACCAGCGCATATTCGCCATCCTCCAGCTTCAACTTTGGGTCACTGAGCTGAAACGCCGTAGTGCCGACGTAACTGCCGTCCTCTGCCGGCAACCAATGAACGGGCTGTTTCGCGAGCTTTGAACCGTTCGCGTCGACGAGGATAAAGTCGCCTTTCCAGTCTTTTGCAGGGCGATGGGCCAGTTTGCCGATGGGTGTGATGCGGATCAGCGTCCAGAGAATGTCCTGAGGGGAATAGGAATGGCTGGGTTCTAGCTGAATCGTGCAGTTGCCGGCTCGCAGGTAGTCAATGCTCCGGGCCTGGGGTTGCCGGTTGGCGCTTTGAGGCGGTGGGGGCGAGAATACGCACGATCTGCCAATGACGAGCGAACTAATTCGTACGGTTTCGTCGGGATCGGTGGGAGCGACGCTGAAGTACCTTGACAGGGACGCCGTAATTTTGCCGGTCTGATCGGCCGCTGCGACGCGCATCCGATAATCCCCAGGGCGGACTTCGATGGCGGTGTTCCAGATCGGCTCATGGGAATACCAAGCCATGCGGTGCAGCGTCGTGGCAAGCTTGAATCCCGTCGCACTGGCCTCGAACTGCTGCGCCAGTTCTACTGGCGATGGAGGCGGAGTCGTGGGGATCCAAAACAGTCCAGTGCTAATCAACTGTGTCCCGGTTTTTCCATCCGGATGCGGAAAGTATTCCATTTGCGTGCCAAGCTGGAGCGGGGCTACAGGATCCGAATGGGGATTCTGTAGCGCCTGTCGCAGTGCGGCCGGGCCCAGCGAGAGTTCCTGCAGTTGGGCCAGATTCGGCGCCATGTAGAAAGTGGGTGCGTTCATGACTGTTTGTGGTCGCCGAGGGGTGACAGACACGGTGTGGGGCAGTCCATCCATCTGCTTTAGCGTCAGGTGCACATCCATGTCATAGGCAGCCATGCGGTCGTTGCGAATCTGTTGCAGGGTGTCGGCGACAGAGCCGCATATCCAGCCCGCCAGAAAATTGCCATCCGAAAGCAGCATCCAGGGGCCAGAACCCACGAGCGAGTATGGAGGCGGAAACTTACGCAGCGACTCGACCTCTCGGGAACTTTGGGCGGAGTAGAGGATGACGCCGGCAGCGCGGGCCGCGGTCGAAACATCCACCACATCAAAAGCGTTGTAGACCTCGCTGTAGTTTTGATAGACCACTTCGTGGAAGAGGTCGCCAAGCGAGAGAACGACGCGGCGTCCAGGTAAATCGCGCATGCTGGCGATCGCCACGGAAGCAGTGTGGCGCCACTCGACGAGATCGGTGGATTGGGCATTTTCAGCGCCGATCTTTTCCAGTTCGGCAATGACCAGCGGAAGCTGACGGGTATATGCGCTCTGGTTGCCGCTGTCATCCAGAATGGAAATATTCCAGCCTGAAAGGGGCGCGACATTCAAGGCGGCAATCGTTTCGTTGATGATGTCGTTGCGATCCAGCGGGCCAGCCGCGGGAAGAATGATCAACATATTCGGCTGGTCTTCAGCCTGGCCGGTCTTTGGGTTGATGGTCTTGCTCCACGGACGGGAAAGCTGAAAGTTGACAGGCTTGCTGTCCACGTCGAGCGTGAGATCCGACGGCTGCAGGTCCTTGATAGGCGCGATATCGACCAGGCTGAATGCGTGGATGGGAATGGAAACTGTCTGTGTCTGCTGAATCAGTTGCGAGGCCGCGGGTGAGGGTGGAACGGGTTGGGCTGGAGCCTGGGCGAACGCAGGCCCAGAAGAAAATCCTCCGACGATCAGTATTCCGGCTAACAACGCAAAAGCGGTTGCCCATGGCTGCCGATGTTTTCCTGTCACAGATCACTCCCAAAAAGAAGGTAGCTTGGCCGAACATCTAGTGTAGGCCGTCAGCCTCTGTATTGGATGTCAGTATTTGCGGAAGGTAATCCGCCGAATGAAGGGATGTGGGCGTTGGCGGAGAAATATTTTGCATGGGAGACATGAAATCGAGAAGCTGGCTCGATCGGCCGAGTTGTCGCAGTCGCGGAGAGGTGGGTGCAGCGGGTCAGTCGGGATGCTCCTGATGTGGGCCGATGGGATAGCCTTGCCAGATATATTCGAGAGCCTCCGGCAACGTTTGTAGTTTCACCGCATGATCGACGTGTCCGGCGTTGCGGGCAAAAACAAACTGGTAGTGATAACCCTTGGCGGCCAAGGCGCTGGCCATGTTCTCATTGGCGACAACCCAGTCATGCATGTTGTCGCGCATCGCATTCGGATTGAAGAGGTCCCTGTCGCCGACTTCCATCCAGATGCGTAGCGGCTTGGCGGGACTGTTGAGGATGAGGTGCTCATGAAATTCCCACGCTCCGTGCGGCGTTTGCGGGTTATACGGCCATTGTTGGTTTATGTAGGTGCCGGAATAGGTAAGGACGCGGTGGTACAGTTCCGGGTGATACCACGCCATGATCAACGCGCAGGAACCGCCGGAACTGCCACCCATGGTCGCCCGGCTGTCGGGGTCTTTGGTCAGCTTGACATGTGCTTTCGCTTCGACCAGCGGCAAGACCTCCTGCTCGACGAATTCCGCATACTTGCCGGACATGGTGTCGTATTCCAAGCCGCGCTCGCTGCCTTGGGCGTCGCCGCCGCCGTTGCTGATGGAGATGGCAATCATGATGGGAACTTTACGTTCGGCGATCAGGTTGTCGAGCGCGGTGAACAGCGCGCTGTCAGGTCCGTCCGCGCCAACGATGAAGGGAGCGACCGTGCCGGGAACATATTGCTGCGGAACGTAGACAGTGACACGGCGCGTGTAGGGCGCAGGATGGCTGGTGGTGACAATCAACCTGGCGGGATTTGCAGGATCGGGAGTGCCGAAGGTTCCGGGCTTGCGCGCGATGCCAGGATAGAACGTGCTGCTCGCGGAATTCATGATGAACTGAACTACCGTTCCCTGCGGCACTCCAGCGTGGACCGACATTTGCGGCGCAGGTGGGTGCGTCGGGCCGAGGATAAAATTTCCGTCGGCATTTGCAGGCGGAACGGTGCCGTCGGGTAGCTCTGTGGCCGCGACAAATCCGGGAGAATGCGGGTCGCGGGTCGGGGGCGTAGGACGCGTGGGTCGTGCGGCTGCCTGCGGTGCGGGCGAGCTTGACGGTGAGGGTGAACCGAATTGTGCGGCCGCCGAGGCTGCGAACGTCAGCAAAACAATCCGGGATGTAAGGCTCAGAAAACGTCGCAAGTAGGATTCCTTTCGGTCGCTGTGACTTCCAATTCGATTCGATACGGGATCTTGGTACCCTCCGCTTGATTTTAGCTCTCGTCGGGACGCGAGAAGTGATCCGTAGCGGGTTGTAGGTTTCGCGCTGGACGCAATGTTGTTGATCGCAGCGACTGGAGGTATATCATTCCGGCGAGATGCAATTCTCTTTCAGCTTCCGCAATGGCGTTTCACCTTCCAAGTTCGAAAGGACCACCCATGAGATTTGCAGCCGCGCTTCATCCTTTCCGGGCTGGTTTCAGTCCTTTCTGCCTGCTTTCTGCACTCAGTGTGACACTAGCCGCAGCCATTGCCATCGGCTGCGGTACGTCTGGCGGAACCGGCACGCAGTTGAGCGGGAACACGTCGGTCGTCGTTCTGGCGTCGAGCACGGCGAATGATCAGATATCTGCATTCAATACGACGTTAAGCAGCTTGACGCTGACCAGCCAGTCGGGCGCGAAGGTGACAGTGTTCTCCACGCCGCAAAGCGCCGAGTATATACATCTGAACGGCAGCGTGGAACCGCTCACCACAGTTAGCATTCCGCAGGGCGTGTACACGTCGGCTACCGCGACTCTTGGAGCAGTCGGCACCCCCTCCTATCCCGTCTGCGTCGGGCTGGAAGCAGATGGTACGCTTCTTACCAACGGAACGATTGGCAGCTATGCCCAGCCGCCGGTTGTCACGGTGAACCTGCCCGCGCCGATCACAGTGTCCGGAACCGCAATGGGGCTTGAGCTGAATTTGCAGGTTTCCAAGTCGGTATCTTCTTTCAGTTGTGTCCCGCCTACGAATGGCGCGGCTTCGATCACGCCGACCTTCAATCTGACCCCGGTAGTGATTGCGGCCCAGCCGACAAACAGCACGAATGGCATGGCGACGGGCCTCGATGGGTTGATCGCGAGCGTGGGCACAGGTGGAACCAGCTTCAGCGTGACTGGCGCGGATGGTCCCACGTGGCAAGTCAGCTCCAATAGCAGCACCGTGTTTCAAGGAGTTACGGGCGCTTCCCAGCTTGCCACCGGAATGCCCGTGGATATGGATGTGGCGATTCAAGCGGATGGATCTTTACTGGCCACGAGGATCGCCGTCTATGACACGAACGTGACGAATCTGACCTTTGTGAAGGGGCCTCTCATGCAGGTGGCCGGCTCCCAGCCAACTTTGTTTTCGCTCATGGTGGAACATGGAGGCCTCTTGTTAGGGGGCTTGGGTAGCAGTCCATCCCCTTTCAACTTCGGTAGCACCGTTTTCCAAATCTCTGGCCAACTGAGTAATGTGCAGAGTTTGCCGTTCACCATAAGCTTCACTGCAGCCAACAGGGTTGACGGTCAGAATGTTTTCATCAGCACACATGCGCTAACCATTTCGGGTGGCCCTGCGTATGAGCCGGCAACCACGATGACGCTAATTCCGCAAACCATCGACGGGACGGTCAGCGCAGTCTCCAGCAGCGGGAGCTTTACCGCCTACACGGTTACGCTGGCTCCGTACGATCTGTTCACCGATCTGGCGGTGCAGGCGGGGCAGACGACGTTGCTGAAAACGCCAAATAATGTCGTCGTATATGTGGACAATACGACGCAATTGCTCAACACCACTCCTGCGGCAGTGGGCAGTGTTTTGCGATTCAATGGCCTCATCTTCAATGACAAAGGAACGCTGCGGATGGACTGCGCCTGGATCAATGACGGTGTAACAGAGTAGCCGCAATCTCACACGCAATCGAGGTTGGCGATCACTGAGTAGCGCTGTATGTTCAGCTTCAGTCCGTCGGCTCCTCTATAGTGGAGATGCATGCGACCGATGACGAAATTGAAACCTCCTGTTGCCCGAAAAGACCCACACAGTCTCCCACTCCA
>JAJZCA010000155.1 GCA_021798735.1 Acidobacteriota bacterium
CGATCTGAAGCGCAACCACATCAGTTGGGTGTCCCCGCTGGGGCGCGCGTTGACGAGGTCGGCAGTCGGTGACAGCGTGGTTCTGGAAGCGCCGGGCGGAACAGAACATCTGACGGTGCTGGAAGTACGGTACGAGCACATTTCCGTGGAACCGTTCCGCGAACCACCTGGATCCACGGCCTCGGCAAGTGGACTCGCTCGCCGAAGCTCACCTGATGAAGAAGACAGGACGTGAAAAGGCGCAACCGTTCGTCGTTGCCGAAAACGACGTATGAACTAAGCCGCTGGCGGGTGGCCCACTCAAGCTTTTGTTGCTTGAGTGGGGAGCGAAAAGACAAAAGCAACCGCAGGTCCTTCAATTGCGTTTGGCGTCGGCTAAAGCATTTTCACTGTTACAGTGATGCGAGCATCGCTCTATCCCACCCTAGCTACGCAAGGATGGGGCACCATGCTTTGCGTTGGCGCGGTCCTTTGAGGACGAACCAATCGACCGAATCAAGGATGAGCGGGGGTGAATTGGGGCGTGCCTGATTGGGGCAAGGGCTGGGCGAAATAGCCGGCGCGGGTGCGGACGGTGAGCTTGCCCATCCCTTTGGCTTTGGCGTCGACGAGGATGGTGCGATAGCCTCCCTGGTTGATGGGCTGGGTGGGATGGTACCCCAGAATATATTGATGACGAATGTCCTGGGCCACTTCGGCGGCGATGGAATCGACCTGATCGAGAGATTTGGGGAAGAACGCGAGTCCGCCGGTCTGGTCGCTGAGGGTCTGCAGGGCTTTGCGGGCACGGTGGCTCTGGCTATGGTCCGCCTCATCGTAGAGCAAGCCGATGGAGTAGACGATGGGGCCGTTCAGGGCCTGGATGCGGCGAACGGTTTCCGCCAGAGTGGCGCTGGAGCTGTTGTCCTCGCCATCGGTAATGATCAAGATGACCTGCTTGGGGTGCTTGGCTTGTTTTGCCAGGTGGTCTGCCCCGGCGATGACCGCATCGTAGAGCGCAGTGCCGCCCTGGGAGTCGATGTGCGACAGCCCTTTTCTGAGAAGACCGATGTCGGAGGTGAAGTCCTGATCGAGGAACGCCTCGTCGGAAAAATTGACGATAAAGGCCTCGTCCTGCGGATTGGAAGCCTGGATCAGGTCGATGGCGGCGCGATTCACCGCGGCCCGTTTTTGCGCCATCGAGCCGGAATTGTCGACCAGGATGGCCAGAGATACCGGAACATCTTCCTGACCGAAGGAGGAAATTGTCTGCTGGACGTTATTTTCGTAGACGGTGAAGTCCTGCTTCTGCAGATTGGTGGCCAGGCGTTGGTGGCTGTCGACGACGGTGGCGTAGAGGACCACTTCGCTGACCGAGGTCCGGTAGGTAAATGGCTTATTCGATCCAGCGTGGACAGCGGGTTGCGCAGGAGAGCCGGGAGTGGGCGAGGTTTGCGCGGGCGCGTGGGCGGAAGGCGCGTTTTGGGCAGGGACATTCGGGGTCTGCTGGGCGAATGCAGCCGTCGCGCCGATCGTCATAGACGCGCTGATCGTCAGCGATGCGCCGATCGTCAGCATCTGTGCCAGGAAGAACGGCTTTGAATTGCGAACGAGTACCGCGACCGTATGAATAAGTAAACCAACCCAGGTCTCAAAGGCGAGACCTGGGGCACCCATAATCTTAGATCGCATTACAGAATCGCCAAGTCGCGGTGTGAGCATACGGTCCCTCTTGCAGAGCAGCGGCCCCCTTGCGGGATACAGTTTAAGATGCACTGAAAACAGCGCCAGGGCGCGCGGGTGATTCCGCTCGCGAGGCTTCTTCCACCATAGTCTTACGTCTGCAGCCGGCGGGCAAGCGCACAGGGGGGTCGATTGGCGCTTTCGATTCAGGCGCTCGATGTGTCGGTGGTAAAAAAGACAGTCGCTGGCTGCGATAGAATCGGGGATGACAGAGTCGCACATCATCCACTCGCCGCAGCGAGTTGCGCCTGAACTGACAGGAGTTCGCCACCACCATGGCCCGCATTTATCCTTTTCGCGCTTTTCGCTACAATCCAGGACTGGTTCGCGTTGAAGACGTTGTGACCCAGCCGTACGACAAAATTACGCCTGCCATGCAGCAGTCGTATTACCAACGCAGCCCCTACAACCTGGTTCGCGTGATCCTTGGACTGCCGGAATTGTTCGATTCCGAAGAAAACAATGTGTATACCCGGGCGGCGGAAAACCTGACCGAGTGGCGCAAAGAGGGCGTGTTGAGCCAGGACAACGAGGCGGCAATCTATGCCTACTCGCAACGCTATGAGGTTCCCGGAGCGCCCGGCACAACACAGGAACGGCGAGGCTTTATTGCGCTCGGCGAGTTGGTCGACTACAGCCAAGGCATCGTATTCCGGCATGAGCGGACACTGGCCAAGCCAAAGTCGGACCGTTTGAACCTGCTGCGCGCGACGCGCGCCCATTTCGGCCAGATTTTCATGCTGTATTCCGATCCAGGCTTGACGGCGGAACAACTTCTGTTCGCCAACCCGCCGACACCAGACATTGAAGTGACGGATGAATATGGGGTCCTGCATCGCGTCTGGAAGGTCTCCGAACCGGGCACCATCAATTTGCTGTTGAGCGCCATGCAGAACAAGAAGCTGATCATCGCGGACGGCCATCATCGCTATGAAACCGCGCTGAACTACAGTCGCGAACATGCTTCGCATGCGGCCAGTGCCCCAGTGGAGCGTCCAGCAGGAAATCTACCGCAGCCACCGTATCCGGAGGCAGCCACCATGATGACCTTCGTCAACATGGAGGCCAAGGGGCTGACGATTCTGCCCACACACCGGGTGGTCCATGGGTTGAAGGATTTTGACACGGCAGCGTTTCTGAAGCGAGCCGCGGAGTATTTCGATGTTCGCCCAGTCTCACCTGCCAGCGATGTAACCGGAATTCTGGACGAGCTAAACGAAGCGGGGAAAACAGGGACCAGTTTTGTAGCGGTAACGCGGACCGGCAGCCATCTATTGACCGCGAAAAAAGCGGCCATTGAAGCTCGCCTGACTGACCAACCGGAGCGCCAGCGACGCCTGGACGTGGTGCAATTGCACTCGATTGTGCTGGAGGATGTGCTTGAAATTTCAGCACAGGCGGTCCTCGACCAGAGCCATCTGCACTATGTGCGGGAGGCCGCCGACGCCATGCAACAGGTGCGGGCAGGAGACGCTGATGTCGCGTACCTAATGAACCCTGTGACGCTGGATCAATTGCGGGAAGTGGCGTTCGCCGGAGATGTGATGCCGCAGAAGTCGACCGACTTTTACCCCAAATTGTTGAGCGGTCTGACCATCTATGCGCTGGATTAGACCAGTTTCAGCGCCACTGTGGCGCCAACGAAATCGCCTCCCATCCTTTGCGCAAAAAGACGCGCAAAGGGTGGGGCACCCAGATTTCGCTTGCCTAAAATTCCAAGTCACAAAGTCGAGACCTGGGGCATCCGCATTGCACCAAGGATGGAAATGCTCTAGCCAGTGGGCACGGCGATCCGGTTTGCTTATGGCTGGAATATTCTGCCTATGTTTTTTCCCTATCGCCGGCGCACAGCAGGGCCCAACGCAGCCTGTGACGCGGCTTCCTGCCACCCCGCCTTCCGCCGCCCCTTTACTGTCGCGTCCTGGTCCACAATCCAACGCTGCTGCATCGGGAATTCCAGCCGCAGCGCCATTGCGACCGCCGGTGTTGCGATTCCTTGTTCTACTGGATCCGGCCCACGGGGGAGCAGACACGGGCGCCCTTCTGGATGCGGCAACGACGGAAAAAAGCTATACCCTTGCGCTTGCAAATCAACTGTACACAGCACTGAGCTCGCGCGGAATCCGATCAATCTTCACGCGCGATTCGGATGTTGCGCTGGACAGCACTGCGCGCGCCACAGTTGCCAATCGTTCTCATGCATCCGCCTGCATCGTGCTGCACGCAACTTCTACCGGGAACGGCGTGCACTTGTTTACTTCTTCCCTGCCGACGGTTGCGGAGGCCGATCCAAGACGTGCATTTTTGCCCTGGGAAACGGCCCAGGGCGCTTACGAAACGTCGAGCTTGCGACTAGAGTCGGACGTGGACGCAGCACTGACGCAGCAACATGTCCCAGTGTTGATTGCGAGAACTTCTTTGATGCCGCTGGACAGTATGGCCTGCCCGGCGGTGGCCATCGAGATTGCTCCGCTGGACACAAATACGCCGTTGAGCGACCCTGGCTATCAGCAGAAGGTTGTCGATGCGCTGGAGTCCGCTCTGGGCGCTTGGCGCAGCGATTGGAGGCAGCAGCCTTGATTCCGCGCTATCAAAAAGTCATCCTGTGGCTGCTGCTGGTCTTGTCCGTCCTGATGGCGGCTTATCTGATACGAATGCGCGGGCGCGCGCAGGACAGGCTGGCTGCCGTTCCGGATTCAGCGCCCATGCCCATACCGGTGGAAACTCCGCCGGAGCAAGTGACTCTGTTGTTCGCGAATGATGAGGATGGATCGTTAGAGCCCGTTGAGCAGCAGTTTGCCTTGCCAATGGAAACTACCACGCGTGCGCGAACCTTGCTGAACGACCTTTTCGCCGAATACGCGAAGTCGGATTCTCCCCATCCGCTTGCGCCCGTCTCCGCTGTCGATGACGTTTTTTTGTTGCCGGTTCCGGAGTCGACGCCCGCTCATGCCGAACAGATGGCCGTCATCAACCTGAATGGAAGTTTTGTCGGCCATCATCCCTCCGGCATTCTGGTGGAGAACCTAACGTTGCTTTCCATCCTGGGAACGCTGCACGCAAATTTTCCGCAAATTACACGGGTAAGGTTCCTGGTCGATGGGCAGCCGAGAGAAACTCTGGCTGGCCATGCAGACCTGAGCCGAACGTACCTGACCGCCAACGATGTTCCGGGAGTCGCCGGCTCGGATGCAGCCGCCTCGCAAGACACGGGGTCGTCCGAAAAAACACCGATGGAGGGCCAGCGATGACGACTTCTACGACGCCAGATCCAGTTCGCATCGGCGTGTTTGACTCTGGATTTGGCGGCCTGACGGTGCTGCGAGCGCTGCTGCCGCAAATCCCCGCAGCGGAATTTTTCTATCTTGGCGATACGGCACGGCTGCCCTACGGCTCGAAGTCGCAAGCAACCGTGGCCCGCTACGCGGTGGAAAGCGCGCAGTTGCTGGAATCCTATGGCGCGGACTATATTGTCATCGCTTGCAATACCGCCAGCGCACTGGCGCTGGATGCCATCCGAGCGGCGGCGCATGTTCCGGTGCTGGGAGTCATCGAGACGGGTGCAGAAAGCGCCGCTGCTGCCAGTGCGACGCGCGATGTGCTGGTGCTGGCGACACAGGCCACTGTGGACAGCCACGCCTATGCCCGCGCCTGTGCTGCGCATGGCCTGCGGAGTATTGAAAAAGCCTGCCCGCTGCTGGTGCCGCTGATCGAAGAAGGCTGGATCGACTCACCAGTCACACGTGAAGTTCTGCGTATCTATCTGGAGCAAGCGCAGGCGGAAGCACAAGCGGCTGGACTGGCGCTCGACACAGTGCTGCTGGGATGCACGCATTACCCGTTGCTGCGCGCGTTGCTGCAAGAAGCTCTACCGAAAGGCATAACGATCTTGGATTCGGCGGAAAGCACGGCGCAGCGGGTACGTCAGGAACTGGAACAGACGAAGCCGTTGCGCGCAGCCGAACTGGGCGAAAACGGCACGTCATCTGCTGTCTGCCATTTTTTTGCTACGGATTCAGTCGACAAATTTCGTGCCCTGGGAAGCCGGTTTCTGGGTCGCCCGATAGAGAAGGTCGAACTGATCGATCTCGGCGGCTAGCGGCTGGACTGGTATTCTGCGTAAGGCAGTCGCCTCGGCGACCAAACATAGAATCATGGAGGAAGCATGTTGCAACTGAAGGGTCGCATCGCGGTAGTTTTCGGTCTGGCGAACAAGCGCTCAATTGCGTGGGCCATTGCGCAGAAGCTGCACGAGTCGGGCTGCAAGCTGATCATCAGCTATCAGAACGACCGTATGAAACAGGAAGCGGAGGGCCTGCTGGCCGACCTGCCCGGCGCCGAAGCCGTGCAATGCGACGTTTCGAACGATACCGAAATCGCAAGCGTTTTCGCCGACCTGAAGCAACGTCACGGGAAGCTGCATGTTCTGGTGCATTCCGTCGCCTATGCTCCCGCCGACGAGCTGAAGAACGACTTTGTCCAGACCACTCGGGAAGGCTTTCGCATTGCGCATGATGTCAGCGTCTACTCTCTGATTGCGCTGTCGCGCGCGGCGGCGCCGTTGATGACCGATGGCGGCAGCATTCTGACCCTGACTTACTATGGCGCGGAGAAGGTGGTGCCGCACTACAACGTGATGGGTGTTGCCAAGGCGGCGCTGGAAGCGACGGTGCGCTACCTTGCGTCCGACCTTGGCAGACAGAATATTCGCGTCAATGCCATCTCCGCCGGCCCCATCAAAACGCTGGCGGCGCGCGGCATCGGCGGGCTGGGGGATTTGTTGAAGCTGCACGCAGACCGCTCTCCGCTGCACCGCAATACGGAACAAGCCGAGGTGGGTGGAGCGGCGGTATTTCTGGCGTCCGACCTGGCTTCCGGCATCACCGGCGAGGTGGTCCACGTCGACAGCGGCTACAACATTATGGGATTTTAAGAGACGGCTTTCGGCGAACGCAGCGACAGTGTGATTCTGCGTTCGTCGCCGTGCAGGGTTTCAATGACGATTTCTCCGCCGGACCGCGCCGTAACGGAGGGAAATTTTTCTCCCCACTCGATCAGCAGCACACTTTGCGGCGTCATCAGTTCTTCCATGCCCAGCGTATCCAGTTGCCGCTGACTTTCAATCCGGTACAGATCCAGGTGGTACAGCAGGATGGTCTCGCCGAGGTTGACGTGCTCCACGCTGCGACCGGCATATTCGTGGATCAGGGTAAAGGTGGGGCTGGTGACTTCCTCCGGTTCAGCGGCACCCATCGCCGCGACAATTCCCTTCACCAGCGTGGTCTTGCCCGCACCTAAATCTCCGCGCAGCAGCACCACTTTCGGAGGATCGAGGAACTTCGCCAGCTCGCGGCCCACCTCGATGGTCTCCTCTGCGGAGTGCGTGGTGAAGACGCGAACTGTGTTGTCCATGGGTTTCGCGTCGCTCACCGGTGTCCCTCCTGCAACCAGGTAAAGTTGCCGCGGTCGACGGGCGTTTGAATGGCCTGCGAAAGATGTTGCAGCATCTCCGTCGCCAACATCGTGTGCTCGTCGTGTTCGCGCGCGAACAGGTTCGCCGCAGCTCCGTGCAACCAGACGGCACACTCCACAGCTTCCTGGATGCGCTGCGGAAATTGCGCGACCAGCGCCGCCACAATGCCGGTAAGAATATCGCCGCTGCCGCCCTTGGCCATGGCAGGATTGCCGCTGGTATTCACCGCGATGCCGCCGTCCGGATGCGCGACCAGCGTGCGCCATCCCTTCAGCACCAGGGTGACATGATGTTCCGTGGCAAATTTTCTCGCAACCGCAAGACGATCGCGCTCGACATCGGCGATGGTGCAGCCTAGCAGTCGCGCCATCTCTCCCGGATGCGGCGTCAGCACGAGCGCGCGCTTCGATCCGTTGAGCAACTCGGTGCGCCCTTCAAACGCATTCAACCCATCGGCGTCGAGAACAGTGGGCAGCAACACAGCAGGTAGTTCCGTCCGGAGCACCAGTTCGCGGATAAATTCCGCTGTTTCAGGTTCGCGACCAACGCCCGGCCCAATGGCGAGAGTAGTGATTCCACGCAGCATTTTGTCCATTCGCGTGGGGTCAAGATTGCTGCGCGAGATGCCGCCGGACGGAGACTCTTCCAACAACAGCGTCATCATCTCCGGGGCGAAGCCGGCGACAATGCCGGCGACGCTACGCGGGATGGCCGCTGTGGTCAGACCCGCGCCCGCACGCATGGCAGCCAGAGACGCCATGGAAGCAGCGCCCGCCTTGCCCGGCGACCCGCCGACCACCAGCACGTGACCGAAACGGCCTTTGTTGGCGTCGAGGGCTCGCGGCGGCTCGATGATTTTCTTGGATGCGCCGGTCCATCGGAGGCCAGTGCCGGAAATCATTAGCTCGGCGGGCGAACCGATCTGCGCGACTGCGACCGGGCCGCGCGTCAATGCGCCAAACACGTGCG
>JAJZCA010000156.1 GCA_021798735.1 Acidobacteriota bacterium
GTTGTCGGCGGTATTCTCACCCAGCGTCAACTTGCCATTCACGTGCAGCTTGTCGACAGCGATAAAGCTGCTGTACTCGTTGTCAATGCAGGCGGTGCGCGCCTCAAACTGTTTCTTGTCTTCCGGCGTCCACCAGTTTTTCAGGTTGCCGTTGCCGTCGAACTTGGCCCCCTCGTCGTCGAATCCATGGGTCAGTTCATGCCCTTCAACGGCGCCGATATGGCCATAGTTCACTTCCTCGGGAGCCGTGCGATCGTAGAAGGCGGGTTGCAGGATGCCGGCTGGGAAGTTGATGTTGTTCATGCTGTCGTCGTAGTAGGCATTCACCGTCGGCGGCGACATCTCCCACTCACCCTTGTCCACAGGCTTGTTGATCTTGTTCAATTGACGCGCCGATTCAAATTCCCTGGCTCGCATGGAATTTCCTAGCGCATCGTTGGGTCGAATGGTCAGGCTCGAATAGTCGCGCCATTTGTCCGGATAGCCGATCTTATTGGTAATGAGGTTGAGCTTCTCGATGGCCTTTTTTCTTGTTTCCGGGCTCATCCACGCAAGCGTGGTCAGGTCCTTATGCATCGCTGCTTCGATGGTCTTCACCATGTTCAGCGTTTGCTGCTTACTGTCTCCCGCAAAGTATTTGTCCACGTATACCTTGCCCAGCGCCTCGCCCAGGGCTGCATCGGTGGCGGAAACACAGCGTTTCCAGCGGACGGGCATGGTGGGTACACCGACCAATTTCCGGCCGTAGAAGTCAAAGTTTTCGTCATCAAACGCCGTCGGCAGTCGAGACGCAAATGAATCGAGCAAATGCACCCGCAGATAATTGCGGATGGTTGCCATGTCGGTCTGCTGCAGGATGCCGTTGAGCGCCTGGAAATACGCGGGATTCGCAACGTTCAAGGTTTCAACCGGCGGCGTTCCCGCTTCACGCAGCAGCGCTTGCCAGTCAAGGCCTGGGTCTGTGCCGGCGAGCGTGGCCACGGTTTCAATGTGGTAGGTCTTGTACGGGTCGCGCCGCTCCGTCATTCCCATGGATGCCTTGGCCATGGAAGTTTCAAGGGCCAGGATCGCCTTCGCATCCGTCATCGCCTTGTCCGTGGGCTCACCATACAGGTGCAGCATATTGGTAATGTGCTGCTGATATTCCTGCCGCAACTGCACGCTCTTCGGATCGTTGCGAAGGTAATAATCCTTCTCCGGAAGTCCGAGGCCGCCCTGATCGACGCTGGCAATCTCCTTGGTTGCGTCTTTAAAGTCCTGCATGGAGCCAAGGTCGAAGAAGGCGTTGACGCTGATCTTCTGATAGTGCGCCAGCAGCGCCGGCAATTCCTTCTTGTCTTTCAGCGCATCAATCCGGTTCAGCTCTGGCTGCAGCGGTTTCAGGCCTGCGGCATCGATGGCCTTGGTGTTCATGCAACTGGCATAGTAGTCGCCAATCTTCTGCTCGTCCTGCGAACGGCCTGCGGTTTGTTTCGAGGCCTGTTCCAGGATGCCGTGCAGCAGTTGACGATTGTATTCATCCAGATTTTCAAACTGGTCGTACAGCGGCAGGTCGCCCGGAATGGGGTACTTCTCCGCGAACTTGCCGCAGGCAAACTGATAGAAGTTGGCACATGGGTCGGCCTTGGTGTCCATGATGGAGGCATCGAAGCCGGGAATGGGAGAAATCTTTGCCGTCACCGGCGCTGCGGGCGAGGTTTTGGCACTTTGGCTGCTGGCCGGAAGGCAGAATGTGAGAAATATCGCGGCCAGTGTCAATGCCAGTGTAGATAGCTGTATTCTTTTTATGGCCATGTGTCTTGGTTCCTTTCGCCTGAAAGCGTAACGTGTTTCTGTAGATGATATGTGCCTCACCATCAGAAACTGACGGCCCCGTGAAGTCAATAGCGGATCCTTCCGCCAAGGTCCATTTTTTGGGGAAATATCGGTTCGCTGCGTTGCTGCTTTTGTTTTCGCTGGCCGCAGGGCTGCAGGCCCAGGCGGCCCACGCTCCGCCCACTGCATCTGCGAATACGAACCCGACCCGACCCGAAGCGACCATACCGGTCGGTCCGCAGGGCTATTTGCCTCCCGGAGACCTGCCGGCGTTCAGCTATTACGCGCTGGTCGAACTGCATTTCCTCGATGCCGACCACCTCATGTTTGTTTTTAATGTTCCGGCCCTGCTCAAGCGCGATGACAATTGTCCAACCTCCGAATCGCAGCGTATGGTACGCGCCCTTGTGCTGCAGCTTCCATCCGGGCAGGTGCAGAAACGGGCGGACTGGGAGTTGTACGATTTCTCGGATTTTCTTTGGAAGCTAGGCGATGGCAAGCTACTGTTGCGTCGATGCAACCGGCTGGAAAGCGTCGGCGCAGACCTGCAGCCGCAGCCATTGATCGAGGGTACCGGCACGATCGAAGATGTGAGCTTTTCTCCCGACCACTCCATTGTTGTCGTTCAGGAAAAAGCTGCGCCTAGCGCTGACGATAAAAGCAGCGGTGCCTTCCCTTCGATTCTGGCAGAGGGGACAGTGGCGCAGCGAACGAAAGTCGACTTCATCCGGCTCCATCCCCCGCAGATGATCGCACACGCAGAAATTCCCGTGCCCAGCGATATCCCAGTCACATCCAAGGGAATCCTCGAGGTATTGACCGCACCCAACAATCAATGGGTGGTAAACATGCAGTTGTTCCATGGGACCCAGCAGCAGGTTGGCACCATCCATTCTGTTTGCGTCCCAGGGATACGCTCTATAACGGACAACGTGTTGCTGGCGACGACCTGTCCCAAGGAAGATGAGAAGGTGTTCCAGGGCTACAATATTCAGGGCGCTCTACTCTGGGAGATTCCACGTCCGCCGGATCAGTATCTTCCCGAACTCATTGCGATTCCGAAGGGTGCGCACTTTGCCATCGAGTCCTTACATCTGAAACGTCCCCGTGCCGCACTGGATCCGCTCACAAAGGACGATGTCGAGGGCGAAGACATCGATATCTACGACACCCTTTCCGGCGTTCGAATCGCGACCTTTCAGACCACGCCCGTCTATACCGGGGGGGATAACGTAGCTTTTTCTCCGGACGGCACGCGCATGGCGGTCTTGCACGACAGCGCCATTGAGATCTACGATTTGGCCAATCTTGAAAAAGCGCAGCAGGGCGCACCCCGCTGATCGGTCGTCACAACAGGCACCGCTTCCCTGAATACCGATTTTTTTCTCGCCCTCAAGCACGACCTGTGCTACGCTGCGCCCACAGACTATGAATGACCAGACGATGATCCCTAACCCTTCTCAGCCGAACGTCTACGGCCCCATCACTGCCGGGCAGATGTTCGAGCGGACCTTTCGATTGTTGCGCGAAAATTTCAAGCTCTTTTTCGGGATTGTGCTGGTCCTGATCGGCGTGGAAATTGTTTTTGGTGGCATCATGGCCGGGGTTTTAGGCGGTAGCGCATTCTTGTTGGGCGGTTCCGCCGTTGGGCCGGCCTCGCTCGGGCGAATCCTCTTTCTGATGCCGGTCGTGTTTGTCGCCGGAATCTTGCTGGTTATCCTGATCCAGATTATCCAGGGTGCGTTGTTTATCGCCACCAGGGCCAAACTGGCAGACACACAGATCACGGTGGGCGACGCATGCAAACTGGCTGCCGATCAAGTTGGCAGGCTCATAGGAATTTCATTGCTGATCGTCCTTCGAGTGATCGGCTACGTGTTGCTGTTTGTCCTCGCCTTTGGGATATTGGCGGGGGTGATCGGCGCGTTTGGGGGGCTGATGCACGTCGCGGCAGGCAACCCCTTCAGCCGGGGCCTTCTTCCCAGCGCCGGAGTCATTGCTTTTATCCTGCTGTTTCTGGTGGCGGGCCTGTTTGCCTATCTGCTGTTTTGGCTATGGCTCGCCTCACGCTATGCCCTGTCGATTCCGGCAGCACTCGCGGAGAATCTTTCCGTGACTGAATCCATTCGCCGATCCATTCACTTGAGCCACGGAAGCCGGGGAAGGCTCTACGCGCTGTTCCTGGCGATTGTTGTTGCCGACCTGGCAATTGCCGCAGTGACGGTTCCATTCCAACTGATACTTGGACACGGGGCTTACGGGAATCATGGCATCGCGTTTGGGGCCATCGCCTTGTTGCTGGCGGGATTCAGAATTTTGACCAGCGCCTTCATCGTGGCGATTATGGGCATCGCCACCGCTCTGTGCTATTACGATCTGCGGGTACGCAAGGAAGGATTTGGGGTTGTGACGCCACCGCCGCCAACGGCGTTGCCCATTGCACCTGCCGAGCCGCTGCCGCCGGATGAGCCGACTGCAGATTTGCCGATTTCCTGATCGTCGACTTCTTGAATCGAGCGACGCAGTGCGCCATTCCGTGGCTCAGGCCTTCATCAGACCGGTATAGATCGCCATTCCCGCGACGGCATCGATGTGCTCCGCGTCCAACTCGTCAATCTCGCTTTGTGAGCGAATGCCGCCGGCCACAATCAATTGCCGCCGGGTCTGCTTGCGAAGGTGGCGCGCAACCTCCATGGGAAATCCAGACATCGTGCCTTCGGTGTCCACATGCGTATAAAGGAAGGCGCCGCAGAACGGCTCCAGGTGCTGCATCGCGTCCTGCGGTCGCAGTTCGATCCTTTCCCTCCACCCGCGCACGGCAACTTTGCTGTCTTTCGTGTCCACGCTGAACACCAGCCGGTCCACGCCCAGAGAAAAGGCAAGTTCCTCAGCAAACTGGGTGCGCACAAGGTTGATAACGGCAGTCGAAGTACCGCCATCGGTCAGCTCCGAAGCGGCAACTCCATGAAACAGGGAAGAACCGAAGATCACACGCTGTGTACCCATGTCCAACAGGATTTTCGCCTCCGCACTGCTGCGAATGCCCCCGCCCACCTGGCAGGGCAGGCGACGGACGATGGATTCAATCAGACGACGATTGTCCCCCTGTCGTTTCGCAGCGTCCAGGTCAATCAATTGCACCAGGGGATAGTCCGCAAAGCGTTCGATCCAATATTCCAGATCGTCGAATCCAAGCGCAAGGTCCTCCCCATGCACTAACTGCACAACACGGCCTCCCATCAAATCGATGGATGGGATCAGCATGACAACCTCAAATACATGTTCATCCTTCTAGTGTATGGGAATCGATCAACAGGGCAGACGCATCGGCAGTCCAAACGCAGCCAATTCTTCTTTCAACGTCCTGGCATCCGCAATTCCAAAGTGGAAGATGCTGGCCGCCAGCGCTGCATCGGCACCTCCACGCGTAAATACGTCGGAGAAATGCCCCACATTCCCCGCGCCTCCGGAGGCAATCACTGGAATCTGGACTGCCGCGCTGACCGCGGCTGTCAATTCGCAGTCGAAACCGCTGCGCGTTCCGTCAGAGTCCATGGAGGTGAGCAAAATTTCTCCCGCGCCGCGAACTTCTGCCTGCCTGGCCCATTCGATGACACCCAAACCCGTGTTCTTTCGGCCACCGCTCGAGTAGACCTGCGCCGCTTCCGTGCTGCCGGAATTTCGTCGACCGTCGATCGCCACCACCACAGCCTGCTCGCCGAAACGCGCTCCAATTTCGGTGATAAGTTCTGGTCGCGACAGCGCGGCGGAGTTGACGCTTACCTTGTCTGCGCCCGCATCAAATACCTGCATCGCATCCTCAAGAGACCGGATACCGCCGCCCACTGTCAGAGGGATAAAGATTTGGTCGGCTGCCCTCCGTACAGCATCCAGAAGCAGCGCACGCTTCTCGTGGGTCGCCGTGATGTCGAGAAAAACAATTTCGTCCGCGCCGCCTGCGGCGTGGCGCATCGCCAGTGCTGCCGGATCGCCCGCGTCGATCAAGTCCACGAATTGAACGCCTTTAACCACACGTCCTGCGGAAACATCCAGGCAGGCAATGATGCGGCGCGTCAGCATGAGGAAACCTTCATGAAATTCTCTAAAATTTTCAATCCAATGTTGCCGGATTTTTCAGGATGAAACTGTACGGCCATCCAATTGTCCCTTTCGATGACCGCAGAAAACGCGCCGCCATAATTTGTAACAGCGGTGGTTGCATTTATTAGAGGGGCCCGGTACGAGTGAGTGAAATACACATACGGTGAAGCAGGCAGACCTGCCAATAATCGAGATTCTCCAAGCGGTTCAAGCGAATTCCAGCCTACGTGAGGGGACTTGATGCCTGCCGGGAAGCGCTCGCAAACTTCAGGAAATACGCCCAGGCCAGGTGTATCTGGCGCCTCCGTGCTGCCTGCAAATAACCATTGCAGCCCTACGCAGATGCCCAGGAACGGAACTCCCTCGGCTACGCACTCGCGTAAGGCATCCCCGATTCCGCTGGTCGTCAAGCGCTCGGTCGAAGCAAAGTGCCCAACTCCTGGCAATACAATTCGCGCTGCACTCTTCAGATCTTCTGGCTGCTGGGTGACCAGCAGGTCTGCACCGACCGCACGAAGAGACTTGCAGGCCGAATTCAGATTTCCCGTCTGGTAATCGATGACAACTGTTTTGCTAGGATTCATGCAGCAGACTCCATTACAGCAGCCCCTTCGTACTGGGCAACATCGTCCGCAACTGTAGATCGCGTGAGCAGGCAAAGCGCAACGCGCGTGCGAATGCCTTAAACAACGCCTCAATTTTGTGATGATTGGAGCGGCCGTATAAAACCTTCAGATGGACATTCGCGCGCAAGCCCCGGGCGAAACCCTCAAAAAAATCCGGCAGTAACTCGGTTTGCAGATCGCCGACAATTCGCATGCGTACTTTTGTGTCGATCACGTAGGAGGCTCGCCCGCTCAGGTCAACGGCGGCGGCGGCCAGCGTCTCATCCATTGGCATCAGAAAATAGCCGGCACGAAGGATCCCTTTCTTATCTCCTAGAGCCTGAAAAAATGCCTCGCCCAAAGCGATGCCGATATCCTCGACCGTGTGATGCTGGTCGACATCCAGATCGCCCTTGCAGACAAGCTCCAGATCGAACCCTCCGTGACGCGCGAACAATTCCAGCATGTGGTCCAGAAATCGGATTCCAGTATCGACCTTGTAATGACCTTGGCCCTCGATCGTCAGCTTCAAGTCGATTTGCGTTTCCGTTGTATGTCGTCGCAGTGTCGCACTGCGCCGTGCTAGCTTTCGGGTTGCCATTGAATCTCCTTCAACGCATTCGCCAATGCAATCATTCCGCAGTTGGTCTGCTCTAAAGTTCCCAATGTAATGCGGACGCAGCCGTCACAGCCTGGATCGCTGCTGCGATCGCGTACCAGCACGCCCTGCCGTCGCATCGCGTCGACGAACGCCTTGTGCTTGCTGCCGATGTTCATCAGGATAAAGTTGGCGTGGCTCGGCCAATAGGGAACGCGGAGTTGCGTCAGTGTGCTCTCCGTAGCGGCACGGCTCTGCAGCACCTGCTCGGCGTACCAGGAAATATAGGCTTCGTCCGCAAGAGCTTCCGGCAGGCATTCGAGGGCAATTGAGTTCACATTGTACGGAGAACTGACCTTGCGCACGAATCTCATGGCATCTGGATGGCCGACAAGAAGTCCGATCCGAAGCCCGGCCAGACCGTATGCCTTGGAGAATGTGCGGGCCACGAATAGATTTGGCACAGTCTTAGTTACAGATAAAACCGACTCCCCATAGAAATGGTAGTAGGCCTCGTCAACCAGCAATGCAGCCTGGGGAGCCGCAGCGGCAAGCTCCAGTAAAAAAGAGGTCTCTACAACCGCGCCTGTAGGATTGTTCGGCGACGCGAGCATAATGACCCGGGTCGATGGCTGGATGGCTCTTTGTACCTGCTGATACGGAAACTGCAGCGTACTGTCTGCCTGAACCTCGCGAACCTGCGCGCCTGTCGCTTCCGCGTATAACGCATACATGGAAAATGTCGGCGTCACAATCACGACTTCATCCTTCGGCTCGAGATATGTCTCGCACAGCAGATGGATGGCTTCATCGACGCCGTTGGTCAGCAGAACCGCTTCGTCGTCCACGTTGAAGTGTTTCGCGACGATCCGCTCGACGTGATGCCGCTCAGGGTACTTGGTCAGCGTCTCCGCCGCAATCCGCTGCAACACTGCCTGGACGCGCGGCGAAGGTGCAAATGTATTTTCGTTGAAGTCAAGCCGTAGCCCCTCCCGCCCAGCCAGTGGCGGATGG
>JAJZCA010000157.1 GCA_021798735.1 Acidobacteriota bacterium
AATCTTCTCCGCTAATACCAAGTTCTTCGCGCATGAGTTTGTGCATGTACTCGGCAAGCGCTTCTGCGGTTTCCACACTCAATCCATGGGTATAGAGATACTTCGTAAAATCTCCGCGTTCGAATAATTCTTTTGTCAGATCGCTCGCCCGCTGCCCCACTGTAACGACAGAAAACCCAATGACATCAAGGCGTCCCGACGTTTTCGGCAAAAAGAAATCGGCGATGGAAAGCTTGCGCCCTTCGCGTTGCCGAGGAAAAGAAATCCGTAACAGTTCTTGTTTCGTATTCCCCGGCTGCGCCGCTTCCGGCGCATACACGACCACGTCGTTGCCTTCGCTGTTGCACGGAAAATAGCCGTAGACGACCTTGGGCTCCAGCCATCCAGTCTGCTTCGCCTCGGCAATCATCTCATGCAAAATCGGACGATACTTTTCATCGACCAGGCGAACGTAATCGGTCGCAGAAGCGGTTTTCAGTTGCCATTGATTCTTGAACAACGCCGTTTCGTTGATGTATTGGAAAACTGTATCGAGCGAAAAATCCTTCTTCACGCGCACACCGTAGAATGGCGGCTGCGGAATGTCCGGAGCGTCTTGAATCACAGACGAGCGTTGGGTGGAAACAGGTTCCTGCGGTCCGGTCTGCTCCTCCGGTAAAAGATTTTTCCGTTCGAACAGTTTCACTGTCCGCCCATCTTCAATGCGATCCGCACGCACACTTGCATCTTCTGCCGTCAGGTCTCCAATGACATGCAGCCCGGCAAATGCATCCTCGGCATAGTACACGGGACCGGCGTATTCCTTGCGCAAATCGTCTTCAACATATTTCCGCGTAAGCGCTGCCCCACCGCAAATTACCGGAATATCACTTTCCAGATGCTGCAAATCCTGGATCACATACTTCATCTCCAGCGTGCTTTTTACCAGCAGGCCGCTTAGACCGATCGCGTCCGCCTTGTGCGCCTGCGCCGCCTTGATAATGGCGTCCGAGGGCTGTTTGATGCCCAGGTTTACCACCTTGTAGCCGTTATTCGACAAGATGATATCTACTAGATTTTTGCCGATATCGTGTACGTCCCCCTTCACCGTGGCAAGTACGATGGTTCCGCGCTGCGAGCCTTCGACGCGCTCCATCTTCGGCTCCAAGTATGCGACCGCAGCTTTCATGACCGATGCCGAATCGAGCACGGATGGCAACTGCATCTTACGCGCGCCGAACAATTCCCCGACTGTCTTCATCCCATCCAGCAACACCGTATTGATCAGCTGCAATGGCGTATATTGTTCCAACGCGGTCTCCAGAAGGTCTTCCAGCGACTGCTTACCCGTGCCCGCACCGACGCTGCGTTCGCCGCGAATAATCAACTGCTTCAGCTTGTCTTCGATGGTGAGGGCGTCGACAGCTTCCGGCTCCGGCTCTGCGTTGGGATCTTTCTGCAGGTTGGCAAAGTAGGCCATGTAGACCTGCAACGGATCGCCGTCCGAGGCATCGCGGAAAATTAATTTCCGCGCCAGGTCTACTTCCTTCTCAGGAATTTTGTAGAGTGGGTAAATTTTCGAATAATTCACAATCGCCATGTCAAGGCCGCGATCGACAGCTTCTTTGAGAAACACGCTGTTCAGCACACGACGCGAGTAGGTCGAAAGCCCAAACGAGATGTTGCTGACGCCCAGAATAGTTCTGCATTCCGGCAGCTCCTGCTTCAGCAGGCGCACGGCTTCCAGCGTTTCCATGCCGGCGGTACGGTAGTCCTCCTGCCCGGTGGAGATCGGTAGCGTCAGCGGATCAAAGATCAAATCCTGAGGGCGCAATCCATACTTGTCCGTTGCCAGCTCAAAAATTCGACGGGCTACGGCCACCTTCTTTTGCGCGGTCAGCGCCATTCCGTCTTCGTCGATGGTCAGAGCGATGACGGCAGCGCCATAGCGACGAGCCATGGGCAGAACCTTCGAGGTACGCTTTTCACCATCTTCCAGATTGATGGAGTTGATCAAAGGCTTGCCGGGAATGCGCTTCAGCGCTTCCTCGATGACATCGGCTTCGGTGGAATCAACCAGCACCGGCGCAGGCACGCGCGTGGCGATCTGATCGAGCACCGCATTCATGTACGCTTTTTCGTCTTCGCCGACGATGGCGCAGCAGATGTCCAGCATCTGGCTGCCTTCCTTGGCCAGGCGTTTGGAAAGCGCAAGGATTCCGCCGTAATCGCCGCTGCGAACCATCTCGCGAAATACTGGACTGCGCGTGGTGGTGTTCATTTCCTCGGCGACAATTACAGGCTGCCCATCGATCTCCAACGGGATGGCAGAGTAGGCGCTGGCAGCAACGCTCTGCGCGACGGCATGGGTCGCTGCCGGCTTGGCATGCTCCACAGCTTCAACCACTGCTCGAAGATGTTCCGGAGTGGTGCCGCAACAGCCACCGACAACACGCACGCCATACTCTTCCACAAACTGTTTGTGAAAGTGCGCCAGTTCCTCCGGCGTCAGCGCGTAGACGGCATGGCCGCCGACATTCTGCGGCAGACCTGCATTCGGCAGCACGCTCACAGGTCGCGTCGCATTCTGGCAGAGGAAACGCACGGCATCGTTCATCTCGCGTGGGCCGGTAGCGCAGTTCAGTCCGATCACGTCCGGCTGGAAGCATTCCAGCACCGCAAGCGCCGCGCCAATTTCGCTGCCCAGCAACATTCTTCCGGTCGCCTCCAGCGTGACCTGCATCTGGACTGGCAGGCGCTTGCCGGTCGCGCGCATGGCGTCCTCACAGGCTGCCAGCGCGATCTTGCCCTGCAATAAATCCTGACAGGTCTCGATCAGCAAGACATCGACGCCACCTTCGATGAGCGCTTCAATCTGCTCACGATAGGCCTCGGCCATGGCATCGTAGGTAATGTGTCCGAGCGATGGCAGTTTGGTGGTAGGGCCGATGGAACCGGCAACAAAGCGCGGCTTTTGCGGTGTGGAATATTGCGCGGCAACTTCTTTTGCCAGATGTGCCGCGACGATGTTCAACTCGCGCGTTTTGTCTTCCAGTTGATACTCCGCCAGCACAATGCGCGAGGAACCGAAGGTATCCGTCTCAATGACATCGCAGCCGACTTCCAAAAAATTGGCATGAATGCCGCGAATCACATCCGGCCGGCTGAGCACGAGCAGCTCATTGCAGCCTTCCTTGTTCCAATAATCGTCGATGGTCAGGGCGTGCTTCTGAATGCTGGTACCCATTGCACCGTCATAGACGATGACTCGATCTCGTAACACTTCCGAAAAAGTTTGCATTGGCTTCCTGAACAACGAAGTGAGTTGCGTGTCTGCTTCTATTCCCGCGCAAGGCTACTTTTGAATCGACGGATCGATCACCGCGAGTCCCTTCTCCGGATCGAATTTTTTGTACAGGGCCCGCGGATACGCGGTCACAATGACTTCAAGGGTTGGTCGAACATGGGCTTGTAAGAGATGACCGCCCTGCGTCATTCCAAAGGGAAACCCCACCACCATGTGAGCATGAACGACGGGCTTGCCCTGGTACATCGCGATGTCGCCCAGCAACGAAAGCACTTCCGATTGATGGTCAATGGAGATGCGCCGGTAGGTCTTCCGCCGCGGATCGAACCATCCCAGCGTAGCGCTCTGGATGGCGCCGATGCCGGTAATTCTCGCGGCGACGATATGGTTTTCTTCCGCAAACTGTGTCAGTCCACTGAACACTTCATCCCCGGCGCCGAAGATGACAGCATAGGTTGTTTCCTGCGCGCTTTGGTTCAGAATTTTGAACTTCATCAAGGGCGCTTGAGCCTTGGCGGAAATCGAACTGCCGACTTGCGACGCAACGTCGCTGCTGGCCATCGCGGAACGCGGCGACGCGACGAGCGCCATTGCGAATACGGCTGCGGTACTGACAAGCAAGAATTTAGACGACTTCATTTCGATGCCTCTCCCTCCGGAAATGATTTCCATCGATCGCGAGTAAAAAAGCGCCTTCGTCGCTGTCCGAACTCGAAATAGAGAATCGGCGGGCGAAGAGAGTCCTTCGTTCCATCTTAGCGATTGCGTGGGTTTCGGTTATTGAGTGGAAGATTCCAGTTTGGCCGGGGAGCCCGGCATCTGCACCAGAAGGTCCTCTTTGCGCATGACCAGGCTGGTGGTATTCAGCGAAGACAATTCAAACCCGTGGCCGTGGGTAATGGCATCTGTGGGACAGGCCTCGACGCAATAACCGCAAAAAATGCAGCGGTTGTAGTCGATGTTGTAGACCTTGGCGTAGCGCTCGGCGCTGGAAATCCGCTGATCCGTGGTGTTTTCAGCTGCCTCGATATGGATGCAGTTCGACGGGCACGCGGCGGCGCACAGGAAACATGCCACGCATTTTTCCAGGCCGTTTTCGTCGCGTTGCAGCACATGCCGGCCGCGGAAGCGCTCTTCAAATTTCGCGCCGCGCATGGGTCCCGGGCCGTCGGGATAATTCTCCACCTCAGTCGGCTGAAAGATTTCTCCGAAGGTGACACTCATTCCTTTGGCAACGGCTGCGAGATCGCGCACAATCGACATACGAAAAGTATACGGCAGTTTGCGGTATGCTGGGCACTATGAAAACCAGCCGGGGCTTAACGTTTTTCAATATTGCAATAGTCTCCGCACTGATTATTTCGAATTCTGCCCACGCCCAATTGATGTCGTCCGCAAAACAAAGTCCGCTGGATATATATCGGGACTGCTCCTTCCATGACGGATTAGAAGTCATTGAAGTCGATCCGCTGGATCCTGGAGTTACGGAACGGAGCGTCGAAACAGCCCACGGCAGCAAGACGTTACAGATGTTGGCAGGAAATCGCATCGGCTTCGCTTATCCCGGTACAGCTATATTTGCCAATGTGAAGGCAGAGGAGCTGCCGCCTGAATCATGGAATGAGCAAAAGGAGTTGCTTCGGCAGAATTTTGCATATCTTTTGGGTTCGAGTGCCGACTTCCGTGCTGACGCAATTTCTGACCGCGATTTGCTCAATCTTCATAGCGAGGGGATGACGAAATCGTCTGTTTCCGGGGGAGTTTTAGCTTTTTACTTGCTCTTCGATAATTTGCGGCATGTGGTCGTAACTGTTTATCTTGTGAATCAAGAACCCTCATCGCGAAAATTTCAGACCTTGGATGAGTTTCATACATTAGAGACTCGCTTCCTGGATACGTATGCCGCCTGCATAGCAAATGGGAGCCGTTGATCTTAGTTACGATAAATCAGGAACCTCCCGCTGTAACTGGAAACGCGCCTCTCATGTGTCAACTGAATCGTTAAATAAATGCAGACTGAGATCGAACGCGTTCTGATTTACCGGCTGGGAAGCCTGGGCGACACGGTGGTGGCGCTGCCCTGCTTTCATCAGATTGCGCGCGCCTATCCCGATGCGGAGCGCTGCCTGCTGACAAATATTCCCGTGCACAGCAAAGCTCCAGCCGCGTTCGCCGTGCTGGAAGGATCAGGACTGGTCCATAGTTTCATGCGCTATCCTATCGCGACGCGAAGCCTGGGAGACCTGATCACGTTACAGCGGGAGATTCGTGCCTACCGGGCGCAGGTGCTGGTCTATTTGACGCCACGCCGGCTGGCAGGAGAGGTGCTGCGCGACGCTGCTTTTTTCCGGCTGTGCGGCATCCCCACGATCATGGGCCTGCCACTGGCGCGCGATGCCCGCACGAATCGGTTGGATCCGGTGACTGGATGGTATGAACCAGAGGCTCTGCGGCTGGCGCGCTTGATGCGCAGTCTGGGAAAGATTGATTTGCAGGATGCTGCGAATTGGGACCTGGGACTGACACTCGACGAGCACAAACGCGCCGCTGAGGCATTGGAGCCGGTTCAGGG
The DNA here is from genome assembly GCA_021798735.1 of Acidobacteriota bacterium. Classification (GTDB taxonomy): domain Bacteria; phylum Acidobacteriota; class Terriglobia; order Terriglobales; family Acidobacteriaceae; genus JAKAAZ01. Next base: position 5,859 of record JAJZCA010000157.1, read on the forward strand.
CCGGTCGCTGTTGGCGTGCTGCATTGGCACCAAAGTGCAGGCGAAGGATTGGGGGGCCGAGAATTGGCGCAGCGTGCTGGATACATTGGCCGTGGAGTTGCCGCAATACGGGCTGGTGCTGGTCGGAGCCGGCGAAGAATCGTCCGTAAGTGAACGTGCAGCGACGTCGTGGGCGGGACGATCTGTCAATCTGTGCGGGAAACTTCTTCCTCGCGAATCGGCAGCGGTGCTGGCACGAGCAAAACTTTTTGTCGGCCATGACAGTGGGCCGATGCATCTGGCCGCCGTCGTTGGGACGCCGTGTGTCGCGGTATTTGCCGCGCGGAACAGGCCTCGCACATGGTTTCCCTGGGGCAGTCAGCATGAAGTGATTTATCACCGCACCGATTGCTGGGGTTGCGATCTGGAGACATGCGTCGAGCAGAAGAAAAAATGCCTGACATCGATTCTTCCGTCGGAAGTGCTGGGAGTCGTTCATCGCGTGTTGTCGCGGCTGTCGCTGGCGCATGCCGTGGTTCCCAGTCCACGATGACTTGCTCCGCGATGCGGCCGGTTAGGATAGATTGGATCTCAGCATGATTCGCGATCTTCATCGTGTGCTCGACCTGGTTGAATCCGGCTTTCAGCGTCATCGCGTGCTGGTCGTCGGCGATCTGATGCTGGACCAGTATTTGTGGGGCGACGTCAGCCGCATCTCTCCAGAAGCGCCGGTGCCGGTGTTGCGTTCTGCTCACCGCACCAGTGTGGCGGGCGGTGCAGCCAATGTTGCGATGAATCTGGTCGGCCTGGGCACGCAGGTATCGTTAGCGGGATTTTTGGGCAAGGATGAAACTGCGCAGACATTGCGCGGGTTGCTGGATGGCGCGGGAATCGGGACGGATGCAGTCTGCGTCTGGAAACGGCCGACAATTTCAAAGACTCGCGTAATGGCAGGGCGGCAGCAACTGATGCGGCTCGACGTAGAAGCGCCGGAGCTGCCCTTCGAGGCAGAGATCGATTCCCTGCTGGGGTCTTTAAACGCGCAAATTGCAGGTGCCGACAGCATCGTTCTTTCCGACTACGCAAAAGGGGCGCTTCCGGAACGAATCTGCCAACACGTGATCACGGAGGCCCGAAAGCGCAATATTCCGGTGCTGGTCGATCCCAAAGGCAGCGGGTTCTCAAAGTATCGGCAAGCCACAACCATCTGCCCCAATCTGCAGGAGCTTGCGATCTGTACCGGCGTGTCGCTGCAGGAGCCAGAGAGACTTTTAGCCGCGGGTCGCGCGCTGGTTCCGCCGCTTATGCTCGACTACCTGACCGTGACGATGAGCGAACGCGGCATTCGCGTGGTGCATCGCGATGCGGAGCAGGACCTGCACGCGGCTGCCGTGGCGCGCGAAGTCTACGATGTTTCCGGCGCGGGCGATACCGTGATTGCCACTTTGGCAGCCGCTGCAGCAGCAAAGCTCGATCTCGAAAGCGCCATCCAGTTGGCGAATATCGCCGCCGGAATTGTTGTCAGCCGTGTTGGGACTGTGCCGATCGATCGCGCGAACTTGCTGGCAACTTTGTCTGTGGAACTCGCCGCCAGCACACAGGAAAAAGTCGTCGACCGTGCCGGCTTGATTGCACGCGCCGCGCAATGGCGCGATCGAGGCGAGACGATCGTCTTCACCAACGGCTGCTTCGACCTGCTCCACATCGGCCACATTACGCTGCTGGAAAATGCGCATCGCATGGGAGATCGCCTGGTGCTCGGCATCAACAGCGATGCTTCTGCACGACGATTGAAAGGCCCGACACGACCGCTGGTTGGTGAAAATGAGCGAGCGCGCATACTGGCGGCGCTGGCGTCGACGGATGCGATCATTATCTTCGACGAAGACACGCCGCTGGCGACCATTGAGGCGTTGCGCCCCCATGTGCTGGTAAAGGGCGGCGACTATACGGAAGCGACCGTGGTGGGTGCGGACCTGGTTCGCAATTGGGGTGGTCGCGTGGCGATCGTGCCGACGGTCGCGGGCTTCAGCACCAGCAACCTTGTGCAAAAGATCGGCGCGGGCGCTGGCAAGAACACTTCGAACGAACCAAAACCATAGAGCGCACGATCACTCTGCCAGCGTTCACTGGATTCTTGTCGCCACGGCGACCCGCGGCGACCTTAGCCGCGATATCTCACACGGATCGATTTCATCGGACAGCTCGGCGGTCTGATGGGGCAGAAGGGTGGTCGTTCGGTCTCGGAGCAGTCTTCAGTCTGGGTTTGG
>JAJZCA010000158.1 GCA_021798735.1 Acidobacteriota bacterium
AAATGCCGCCACGCTCCGACCGCCCTGACTCTGCTCGGAAACCAAACCACGCCACTTTGCCCACTCTTCCGCTCGACGCCCGCTCATTGCATAAGAGTGCTACCGCCGGAGGCGCCGCACAAGATGGGCTTTACGTAGCGCTCACGTTATGTCGTACCCCCTTATAGGCAGTCGAGGGAGAGCGATGCGATTTCAAATTCAAAGGGGCCTTGGGATTCGTTCGGCAGAGCACCGTCATTCTCCGGACGTCTATCCCAACCTGTTTCTGAAGCCTGCGGAGTTACAGTGCGACTTTAATCGTGACGATTTCCCATGGCCCTACGGCAAATTCCAAAGTGCCATTCTCAAGAGGCTTTAGGTCTTCTTCATTTTCCTCAATCAGACTTGTTTTCCATGCCTGCCGAATGCTCTTGGGCATCTGAATCCTGGCTTGACTTGCATATCCTTCAGCCTCGTAAAACCGGATTGTAATGTGATCCTCTTCTTCACTTTTTTTCATCGCGGTCACAATGAGATTGGGCGGTTCAAGCCGCAGGTAGTTGCCGGAACCAGGAAGGGAAGCCTCTTTGAGGGACGCCTCCATGCTGCCAACGAAGGAGACCAGCGGATAATTAAATCCAATCGCCTCACGGTAGCGAAGTCGCCAGTCCCCATGATGGGGCATAAGAGACATTCGATACCGATGATTACCCGCTTGCGTAAACCAATAATCTGGATTCCACGCCAGGCTCTTACGCGTGGAAAGCAGAACGTGCTGCAACACCGGGTAGCTCGCGGGATTATCGGTTTCGTCGCGGAAGATATGGACTGTTATGTCGGACGCCGCCAGGCAGCCCGATTGGAGATAATTTGGCGACGACGCGTCGATCCAGTTGATCGCTTCACGGAAAGCCAAGGCATGGTCGCCTCCATAGTTCTGCCGGACAAATTGGGTGTCGTTATCTGGCGGCAGCAGCGAGAAATCAAGCTCATTCTTACCAATTTCCACTGTGCCAAAGGGCACCTCGTAACTCAGCCTGGATTCATCGAGATTAATGGGAAAAGCAATCCGCAATTCTCTTGACTTCGAACCATCCCAATTCAAAATTTCCACGTCTATATCGACTCGATTGAGTTGTTGATATAGATGAAAGGACTCTCGCAGAGTGAAGTTCTTAAACTTTGCCTCGCGAACTGCCGTCGAGCGAACAGAATTCTGCTCGAATCGCTTAATTGGAAAATAATGGTTGGAAGTTCGGTCGAAGTCCTGCATCGTAACGCTTTCCAGGCCTTCCCACGCAAGCCCAGGCGCAGTAAATTGCAGCAGTTCGCCACCGTCGAACTTATCGGTCCGGAGCACTTCCCATTTTTGCTGCTTGTCGTAGAGTCCCCTAATCCCTCCTGAGCCGAAAGTGACTTTTAGGAATTGGTTCTCCATCACATACCCAGTCAATACAGTGGACGCCTCGGGTTTCGAATCCGAGGATGTCAAGTAGAAAGTCTTATAACCTACGGAAGGAATGTCTTCAGCTACAAAAATGAACTTGATCGTTCCTGACTCTGAGGATCCCTCCAAAACCTCATAGGCAATCTCTTTGCCCGAAGCATCGCGCAATGCGAAACTGGACCAACCCTGCGGAACAGCCACCTGACATGCAACAGCGTCCGTTCTGTCCCAGGAAAGCGGGTTGAATACAACCACGGGAATCTGGGCCTCTGATGTTCTTGCAACACGATGCGCCATGTCAGATCCGACACCGCCTAGGATCTGATCCGACAGCATTTTTGAATGCGCATACGACTCGTGATACACCTTATCGGTCAGCGTACCGTGATTACCGCCCCATCCATGGTCGGGCCAAACATCTGCCTTCCACGCATCCTCAAATTTCTGCGTTGGATAGTTCTGGAAGCCGGAGTTTACCGAGAGCCCCGCATAGATTCGTTCAGCTGCTAGCAGTTGATTGTGTGCTATACGGCCCAATAGAAGTGCTTCGCGGTTGCCAGGCTCGTCGTAATAGGCCCAGGGAAATGGCCAATCACCGCTGAGTGTAACGATGTCAAGCGGATGTTTCGTGAATGCATCTAGAAATGCTTCCGGTGTGGAAAATAGCAGCTTGGGCGGGTGAATCTGCCGTTTAGAATCACCCTGAAAGTGTTTATTCCAGATTTCGGAAAACTTCGTCATTGCCGCATTTTGCTTACGCGCGTACGGCGGCAAAGAAGGCTGGGGTGGTAAATAATCGCTCGTGTAATCGTAGATGAATGTACGTGGAAGCTGATGCTGACTGTAGTAGCTCTCCCGCTCCCCTGCATAAGAAAGCCAGCCTTGGTTGCCTTTCGGATCAAGCAATAGATGCGGATCCGCATAATGGTACCCGTAGGTTAACGTTATGGATCCGTCTGGCGCTTCCCAATTGTAAAAACCATAGGGCAGCCGACCTTGAATGCAGTACTTCACCCCAGCCCGTTTAAGAATTTGAGGCATTTGGAGCGTCATCGACGGAGGATCCGTCTTGACGTAAAAACGAGTGTCAACTCCGGGGAAAGTTGTTTTTAGCCACAGACGCCCAAAATAGAACTGTCGCGCCAAATTTTCCGGGCCAACATGCGCCTCCTGGCACTGCACATAGCTTGCGCCCCAGGCGAATCGACGGCTTCGCATATTGGCTACCATCTCGTCACGCAACTCGGGATGTCGGGCCAAGAACTCCATCAGGTAGGCCGTAGATTCCATGGAGTACATAAACTCGGGATATTCTTTGAGGAGTTTCAGGGTGGGTAGAATGATGTCCGCCGAGCGAAAGTCAGCGGTTTTAGCCTGTGTGTTTAGCCATCCAAGGTCATTGTGGCAGGTGCAGTTGAAAGAAAATGATCCGCCATCAAAATAAGTGGGTTGGTAGGCCGAGACAAGCAATCTGCGCTTGCAGCAAAACTCTACATAGCGTGAAACAACTGCAAATTCCATTTCGGAGTCTTCGAAGGGAGCGGGAATCCAAATGTCTTGCTCGACGGCTGCGTTGGAGGGAATCGAACCCAAAGGTGTTCGCATCAAGACTTTGCCTTGCTGTGACACCACGAGTTCAGCGCCGTCGATCCCATTATTGGGATTGATGAGATGTAACGTGGCAGATTGAACTGGCTTGCCGCCGTCAACGTCGTACATCTTATAGGTATCAACCTCAAATGAGGTCGCATGTTTCTTGGGGAAGATGCGGACTTTTCCTATTCCGCTTTCCTTCCCTCCTGGCTTCTGCCAAACGTCTTCGATAGAGATACGAACGGTCGCAGTATGCTTGGCCCGCGGGAGCGTGACGATCTGAAAATAATCCGTGGCACGCAACTCTGCGTCGACACTCGTTCCATCAGAGAAGCCAATCTGAACACGGCGCGGGGTTTCAAACCATTGAACCCGTGAGTAGACTAACGTATAGACATCCTGGCCGATAATATCGCGGGGCAGTACTTGAGGAAGGATCCAGATTTCGCTTACCGTGCGCTCTTCAGGAAAACCGATTTCGATCCATGCTCCAGCCGTTTGTTCTTTTGTCTGCCACCCTGAACTTAAGTCGTTCCCGAGAATATTGGTGGGAGCATATCCCCACGTCGGATCAGGCGAATAACTAGAGGCGCGAACGGTGGCTCCAAGATCTGAGCTGGCCCAGTTTGGGTTTTCATCGGGGTGTTGTATCTCCGCCGCAAGCAGTCGCGATGCTGCTCCAATTCCTGGAATGGAGCAAAATGCGGAGCAGGCCACGCCGTTTCGTAAAAACTCTCTTCTATTCATAATCTCTAATCTCGTTACCTGTGAACTGGCTGTTTGATTCGTTGTGCTTCAGACCCGATCGAGCCACGCTTCACCTTCACTCGCAAGCCGAACGTTTTTTATCGAACCGCTCCCCGCGCCGCAATCTTCTTCTGCCGCTCCTTCGGCAAGGAGGCAATCACATCGTCTACCGCAATCATTCCACGCATCATAAGTCACTCCATTAACTAGAGATTGTCGAGGTGTTCCTTGTACCTCTTGTCGGCTTTTCAATCAGCCGCTTGTAAAACTTCTTCTCGCTCACTCCCGATTTGTCTCCGGCGACCAACAGAATCGCGTTCCTCTGCGGATCGAAAGCAAAGGCGATGCGCCATCGAACTGCACCTCGAAGTGAAGCAATTGAATTCTATCCTGCATGGTCTCAACGTCGATGTGAAGCTCACGCCGATGCAGCCAGCGCGGGCACAGCCGTCAGTATTCCGACGGCAGGAGATTGGTGTTGTCGGTGAAGTCTTACCCACTTCCGGCCCAAGAACCAGGAATCGCGCATAATCTCCCGACTCCGCGTGGATTGCAAGAGAATAGTGCCCACTTTTTCCGGGAGTACTTTCGATGGCCGCATTCCTGGTAAATTGCCATCCCCAGGCGGACCCTTCAAATCCGCCATCATTCAATAACGTGATTTTTTTGCCTGCATGGTTGGCGGCCTGGCGGACAGCTTCGGGCAGAATCGAACTCCACCCGGGGCTGCATATTGCCGCGATGCCCGTCGCTCCCATGCCCTGCAGAATAGTACGCCGTGACTTCATGCCTAGAACCGGACCAGGGTCATGTGGACCCTGGCATGCGTTTTTCACTGCAAATACTCCCGATGAAAAATAAAATGCCTGAAGTCATTCCACGATGGTTGCTGGAAGGTTTAAGATTGCGCGATAGCGATCGCCGCGGTATAGAGAAAGAGAGGCTTCCACCGGCTTTCCTTGCACCGTTCGTATGGTGCGGGAGATGACCAGCAGACTTAGCCGGGGACTCATTTCGAGAAGTTTTGCCTCCCGTTGCGTAGGAGTACGGGCCTCGATAATTTCATCTGCCGACCCAACCCGGATTCCATAGCGCTCGCGCAAGGTCTCATACAGGGAGCAGCGGGTAAAATCGATCTTCTCAATTTCAGGGAATTCCGCCAGGGAAAGCCAGACGCGTTCGATTGCCAGCGGCAGAGCATCGGCCAGCCGGAGGCGGTGCAGTTCCAGCAACGGCAAACCGGGCGACACTCCCAGCCGCAGCGCAATCTCTGGAGACGCGGCCTTTGTTGCCTGTTCCAGAATGCGCGAAGAAGGGTTCATGCCTAGCGAACGCATCTCCGCGCTGAAGCCGGATAGATGGGCGATTTGCTTTTCAACCTTTGGCTGAATGACGAAAGTCCCACGGCCTTTTTCGCTGCGCACCAGGCCTTGATTCTTCAGCGCCTGCAGCGATTGCCTTGCGGTCATGCGGCTTACGCCGTACAAATGGCAAAGGTCCTCTTCTCCAGGCAGCAGATCGCCCGCTTGCAGTTCTCCAGACTGGATCTGTTTCAATAGTCTGCCTTGGATCTGAAAATACAAAGGAATAAAGCTGTTCTTGTCCAGCGGTTCGATATCGAGTCGCGCTTGTGTGCTTGTCGCCGATGCCTTGGTCTGTTTGAGTGCCATCTTTTTCCCCGTCTGCTTCTGCTTGAGTGTCATGGATTCCCCCCTGAACATGTTCTACATCAGCCAGATGGAATCCTTGCCAGGCATTGCCCTGCGATCTGCCAGCAGTGAACTTTGTTTTCCGTTCACTTCATGCCGCTCCGAAGCCTCGCCAGATTCCGTTTGCATGGCGGCAATCGGCACCGCCACAATCCTGCAACGCACACTGAGTGCCGCAGGAACAGCACGCAACAGGCGCACGAAGGGATGAGGATGCAGCAGAACTCCAGTTCAGAGCTTTCTCTTTCTGATACACTATACATCTGTACAGGTCGTTTGAAGAATATTTCACGAACTGGATCATTTCCGGCCAGGCCAGAAACGAATGACAACGCCTTGCGCTGCTTTAAAAGACGTGATTGTGGTCTCCTGCCAGGCTTCCCCTGGAGATCCGCTGGAAAATGTCGATGCGCTTCGACGCATCGCGATGGCTTGCGTTCGTGGAGGCGCAGGAGGTTTGCGACTCAATGGAGGCGAATGCATCTCTGCCATTCGCCCAGATACCTGCCTTCCTATCATCGGGCTGAAAAAGGCTTATCTGGACGGCCACCTTCGAATCACTCCAGATTTTGCCGCCGCCGCCGAGCTGGCCAAGGCCGGTGCGGACATCATTGCACTCGATTGCACGGGCCGTACCTGGCCCGGGGGTGAACCATGGCAACAGTTGATCGAGCGGATTCATCAGGAATTGCACCTTCCAGTGATGGCCGACATTGCGACGCTGGAAGAGGCGCACGCAGCCGCTGCCGCAGGGGCTGAAATGATTGGCACCACACTGCACGGCTACACAGAACAGACGCAGGGCTCCGATGGCTTCAACTGGTCGCTGCTGACAGATCTGATCCGTGACATAGGCCTCCCAGTCGTTGCCGAGGGTCACATCTCCACACCCACAGAGGCGAGACGAGCGATCCGGGCGGGTGCCTGGTGTGTTGTCGTTGGATCCGCCATTACGCGGCCCGGCACGATTACCGCCAACTTCGTTCACGCAATCCAGCGCTCGTTGAATTCCAGCGCTGCCATAGGCGTCGATATCGGCGGAACATGGATCAAGGCAGGATTGGTCGATCGAGAGGGCTGCATTCGCTTTCCGGCGCGAGTTCCTACAGGAGCCAGTGGGGGTCGTGAATCCATTGCCTCCGCAACCGCCGAGGCAATCGAGCAGGTCCTTGTAACTACGCGCCAGGAAGGCATGGAACCGATAGGCATTGGGATCGCCAGCGCTGGCGTCATCGACGTCCACGATGGAACCGTTTTTGCGGCAACGGAAAACCTTCCCGGCTGGTCCGGGTTCGACTTGCGTGGATTTGCCGAGAAGCGGTTTCACCTGCCGATAATGTGCGTGGAAAACGATGCCCACGCCGCGGTACTGGCAGAAATGCATTTTGGATCGGCGCGAGGATTGAACAGCTTCGTGGCCATCACCATCGGCACAGGCGTCGGCGGAGGCGTTGTGGTCGACCGCAAATTGATACGGGGCCAGCATGGTTTCGCCGGCTCCTTTGGACATTCGACGATTCGGCTGAACGGACGCTCTTGTACCTGTGGACGCGCCGGATGCCTGGAAGCCTATGTCTCCGCCTCGGCGCTAGCGCGGGAATTCCGGGCCGGGAGCGGTGCAGGCGGGGACGGCGCGGGCCAGAGGGATGCGGAAATGGCCCTAAAAGTCAGTCGTCTTGCGGATGCGAAAGACCCTATCGCGCGCGCAGCGTATTCCGCCCTTGCGGTATATCTGGCCGAAGGCATCGCGAGTCTGTTCAACGTTCTGGATCCGGAGGCGGTCATCGTTTCCGGTGGACTTGCCGAGGGGAAGCCCTGGTTCATTGCGGAGGTTGAGCAGCGGGTGGCGCAGTTGCTGCACTTTGGAGCGCTTCGCAAGCCGCGCGTGCAGCTTGCCGCAGCGGTGAATGAGGCAGGTATGCTGGGTGCCGCTGTGGCTGTGTTCAATGCCCAGTAAGGGATGTGCCACTGCGCGCGTTCTGCAAATTCAGAGGAGAACCGTAAAATTGCGCTGACATCGTGCGCCGCTGTTGCTAGAGTGACTGGATGCAATCCAGTCGAGGGGTAGCAACGAGCGCCTGCTGCGGAGGAGGCATTGCCGGCTTTGCGCGCCAGGATGATGTCCTCTCGGCGTCTTGCGATCGAGATACAGCGAGATCCTATACTGGAGATTCCGGCATCTGTTATTTTCGACAGCGCCTCGAATGTCGAGGGCGATCTTGTCGGTAACCGGGGAGGGAGGAACCAGTTCAAGCCGGGTCACTGGTTTCTGTCCAAATGCCAATGCTGATAGGGACCAACATACCAGCAAAGCCTGCAGCCATCGTGCGCCCGTCATCGTCGACTACTCTTTTCCAGGGCGAATTTTCCTGGCCCGCTCATTCCTCGATCCGGCTGCAGTCCAGAACTTCGCCGCCCTCAACCACATTGCTTTCCAGCCGCGATTTATCCTTTTGTATAGTCTACCTGTCATATGATATAAGCTTGACAATATAGCGTGGATCTAGCCTTAATACAGTTCACTTAGTAAAATCTGCGGCATTCTGTATGGGACAAGGACAGGAGGCTACAGGTGGCGCGAACGGTTGCGGAACTTCCCCCG